>NZ_JBAMDI010000031.1:0-92386 GCF_036961695.1 Pseudomonas sp. CGJS7
GCCCGGTCCCCGCAGCCCCCAGCCCTGAGCTCGCCGTGATACCGTTCTCGATCCGTCGCGCCAAGGCCCGCGCCGCCGCCCTGCTCGATGCCCTCGAAGTGGGTGAAATCTGGGACGCCTCCGACGCCGAGCGCGCGTTTAACTTCCAGCGTCATTGGGGCGTGCTGGTGGCCCGGGCACCGCGGGGGCTACGACCAGTTGCTGGACCAGGGACGGCAGGTGCGGGACACCTCGCCGACGTTCGCGCGGCTGTATTGCTCGATGGCGCCTACCGGGTCCGCTCCCTAGCCATCGTTAAACGAGGCGAAGCCGCTGCTTGGCAGCGCGTCGCAGCTTTCATAGGCTAAGCCATGTGCTTATCAAAAGCGGATGGAAGCGCCCGCTCAGCGATGCTGCCGAGAGCGGCTATCGTCGGAACTCAATTCATTAGGGTTTAAGAGTACTCTGGGTACCAACGCGCGGGGCATGTATGGACTTGATCGGTAGAGTTCGGGTCTTCGGGGCTCCGGGCGCATGTCAATCGAGGTTGGACTTAGCGCGAACAGGCGCGCCAATATCCCCAGTTCGAACCTCTCTATTTCGAATTCAGCGACCGTCGAAAACGCCTTGTTTTCGGCGGTTTTTGCGTTTGGGGGGTTGGACTTAGGTCGACGCGTTTCGACCGAAACGGGGCCGATCACCCCCACGTTTCTCTCTGTTTTCTCAGGGCGTTGGTTTTTTAGTCCAATCCCCGATTTTACGTTTCCTTCTTTTTCAACGGCTTAGCGTTGGTCCAAAAAGAGCGGTTTGACGGCGTAGATGCCAAAAAAATTTGGATCAAACTTTCGATCCGCGTACTCGTGTCGCAACTTGCCGCTGCGCGCCCGCCGTCCGCAGTCATAGCCACCACTCAACGCCACTTCATGATGCCTTGACTCAGCCACGGCACCATCGGCATCCCGTTCGACGACCCACGCGTGTACAGCGCGAAGCGATAGGTCGTAGAACTCAGGCGCGACTTTGACGAATGCTTTAGAGGGTCATCTTGGGACCGCCCTGAGACGGTCCCTCCGGCCCCTGCGTGGGTGATGGGGGCTGCGGCTGGCTCTGTTGCTGGTTGAGTTGCTCCACCCGTCCCAGACTCTTCTCCGCCGGCACTTGGGCTGCGTTGCCTGCGTCGATCGCCAAGTGGTGGTGCGGACCGGCCGGTCCGTGCGGAGACGCATATCCGATGAGGTTCGTGCTTCCGTCCGCCCCTCTGCCGATCACGACTCCAGTGAGGTTCGCCCCCACGGTGGGATCGGCCTTTACCGCCGCCAAGCCGGCGGCGGCGAGGTTACGGGCCTCGGCCTGGCTCCAACGACCGTCGGCTTGGACCGCGCGATGGAACATTTCGAAGGCCGGGTGATCGGGATGACCGGGGCTGTCCGCCTGGATCGGCTGCGCCCTTTCGGCAACGGCGTCCCTGGGCGCCTTGTCCATCGCCGAACTCGTGTCCCGGACGGTCTTGAGCTCGAGCTTGCCGTGGCTGGTGTCCGTGATACCCAAGCTTTTGCTCGGACCGCCCAGGTCCAGGCCGTTGCGTTCCAATTGGTGCAGGTCGAGCTTCAAGCTCGTCAGATCCAAGCGGACCTCGGGCAGGGGCTGGGTGCTGGATGCACCCAACTCTGCCCGTCTGGCCGCGATCGTCTCCAAAACGGTCCCTCCGTAGTAGTTGCGGTAGTTGGAGCTGCCGTCGCGTCCCAAGCCAGCGCCCTTGTCGTAATGGCACGCGGCGACCGCTTCGATGGCGGGACTGTCGAAACGGTTGCCCGTGTGCTGCATGCCGTCGTTGCGCAGGTGGATCCCGGGAGCCAATGCTGGCGGTCGGTTCTCCTTGGGTTGGTCGACGCAGCGGGTCGTCGGAGCCACGCGGTCCAAGAATTCGTCGACGTTGAATTGGGCCGGGCGCCCGCCCGAGATGCGGCTCGCCAGCGCATTCATGCCCACCAACTCTGCGAGCGCCTCGTCCCTGCGGGTGAAATCGAGGTAACGCTGGCTCTCGCGAGTCAAATCGACGTAGGACGCGTTGCCGGCGGCGTCGCGCAACGCGATCTCGATTGCGACGGACAAGCGTTCGATCTCCATGGACCGCGCAGGGGCCGTGAGGGCGTGGCCCACCTCGTGCCCGATCACGCTGGCGATCTTGTCGATGCGGGCCTGCGGCTCGATCGACTTGTCGGTGAACGCGTCGACGCTCACGAACACCGTCTTCGACGCCGTGTCGTAATGGCCGCCCTCGTGGGGCTGCGTCGTCACCGAGAGTCGGCTGAGCTGCCCTTGGTTCATGGCGGCGACCATGACGCTCGACAGGTAGGGCGAAGTGGCGATCGCCGCCTCCATGTCGGCCACGGCGGACGGAGGTAGATCTTTCTGCTTCGCCAGATCCTCGATCAACGGCCTCAGTTCGGGGCGCACCTCAGCCATGGCTCAGATCCGCGCTGTCCGCGTCGATCTGCACCGACAAAACGCAAGGGCGCCCCTCGGCGGTGCCGTCCTGAGCGCGGTAGAGGTTGGCCTTGATGTAGAAGGCGATGGTGTTCTGGGGGAAATCCTTGCGGAACGACCAACGTTCGCGCTGGTGGGTCGGCCCGCGGGTGCGCGAGTAGCCCAGCTTGACCAGCGCATCGCTCAGCGGTTCGAACGCCAAGCCGCAGTTGGTCAGCGCACTCTCCGGGTTTCGCGGGTCGCCGCGCCAGCGAGGCGGGATGAAGCGAACCTCGACGCGGCGGCCCGGCACGTTGGGGTAAACGGAGCTGACCACGACGTGGTAACGCCCACCTTCCCCGAGGTCGCCTTCGGCGATCAGCCGGCCCGGACTCTCCGCGGCCGCGGTCAACGGTGTGCCCAGCATCCGAGCGACCTGCGCGCCTTCCGTCTGAGCTGCCGTGCTGAGTCCCTTGATGAGCTTCAAGAGCCTTGCCTGAAGTTCCTCGGGCGTCAGAGCAGGCCCCTCGGGGACCAAGACACGAGGGGCGCTCGGGGCCGCAGTTACTGTCTGGTCTGCTTGCACCGCGGCTTGATCGGATGTCGCCGCAGCGGCATCGCCAGCCTGGTCTAGCGAAGAGGGGGGGCCGGAACCGGGGGCCGTCATGGCGGAGGTCTCCTGGGGTTTTACCGGGGCCGGATCAGTCGAGGGCTGCGCGCACGCCGTCAGCCCGACCAAGGCCAGCGTGAGCACAGACCAAGCGCCGAGGGGATGGACGCGTTGAAGACCCTCCGTGGAGCGGACAGCAGCGTTGCGTGTCACGTGAATTCTTTCCTTCGCCGCGTCGATTGCCTGGGCGCCAGGCAATGTCGACGATGCGCAACCCTCATTGGTGCGGCAAGGCTGCGTGCGTCAACGCGATCAAGTCGATAACGGGACGTGCAGTGCAAATCGAAAGACCCGCCAAAAACATATGCCAATCAGGCACATGGAGTGCATCTAGCGATCAGAGCACATACGAAGCGGCTTCAGAACGGATCTGCACCGCCACGGCAAGCCGCAGGCCATTTACCCGGAACTATTGCGACGCAACACGCCGCCGTCGTCGCCGCGCTGGCAGAGTCAAAGGGACGATGTGCCAAATGGACATAGTTATGGTGATATTTGTGGTGAGTTTTAGTGAGTGTCAGTGGTTAAGGCAGTCGTAAAATGTGACGAAAGGCAAGAAACCCAGGGGCGCGTTAACCCGCCCCCGCTGCGGCGCCCGGCTCAAGGGAGAGAGCCATCAACACCAGGTGGTCTGCATGCTCAGCCAATGGTTCAGCCGATTCACACCGAGTCGGATACTCGCTTCGTCCTACGGCCCGGGCATTCCCATGTCGCCGCTGGAGCGACTGGTCCAATCCGCCATCCACGACGGGAAACGGCTTCGCTTCAGCTACGACACGCTCATTTCGTCCCGAGTCCGGACGATTCATCCCACCGGGCTGCTGTATCCGCGCTCCCATAACCAGGACTCCGACCCATACGTGGTCGGCCATTACGAGAGCGGCTTCATCGAACATCGGTTCTTGCTGTCCCATATGAGTGAACTGACGCCCTTGGATTAGGGAGCATCTCGCCAGTCCAGACAGCACTTTGCCATCGCACAGGCAACCAGGCGCTTACCTGCGTCGCCTTCTTGGCTCTGCCTACTCCTCGTCCAGCCAGTCGACATACGGCCGCAGATCTTCAACGCAGGGGAACAGGTCGCCAATCTCATGGCGAACGGCAGATGGTTGCCATAGCGGAAACCGTCGCGCAGGCGCTATGGCCGCCGACCGATCAGACGACGACCCAGGTACTGACGTTGCGGCTTACCGCTATGCAGTCGCCGTCATCGCCACTTCATGACGCCCTGCCCGGGCGACGCCACCCACAGCGCCCCGTTCGCCGAGACGCGCGTGTACAACGCGAAGGGAAACACCAAGCCCGCGTTCTGCGCCACGAAGCCGGACACGCCATCGGCGCTGGTCAGCACGCCCTGGCTGTCGGCGGCGTAGTTGCCCGCCAGTACGGCGCTGGAACTTCCGAAATACACCCGCCCCGTGCTCGGATGCACGCTGACGCTGCGCGCCCAGTTGCTGGCCTGCACGCGCGTCCAGCTCTGTCCATAGTCGCCGGATCGGTACAAACCTTTGTTGTTGCCCTTCACCGCGATCCACAGATTGTTGTCGCGGCTGGCCAGGTCCATCGGACCGGCGTACACCCAGGAGTGATGCAACCAGTGCTGGCCCGGCGTCCAGCCGGCAACCAGGTCGGCCGGCAACGCCATCGCGCTCCAGCTGCCGGCGGGGCCGCCTTGCCAGGATCGATAGATCGCCGTGGGCGACAGCGCGAACATGCCGTTGCTGGCCGTGTAGTACACCCGGAAGCAATCGTCGCCTGGGCAGTCGAGCACGCGCTGCCACGTGCTGCCGCCGTCTTGGCTCTGATAGATGTCGCCGTTGACCGCTGCGGTGACCCAGCGGTAATCCACGGCGCTGTCATGCGCCACGACCAGCCCTTCCAGGCGCCGAATCGGATTGGGCAACCCTTGCGTCAACCGTTGCCAGCTCGCGCCGCGGTCGTTGCTTTTGAGCAAATACATCGGCTCATTGCAAGGAGTACCGCATCGCTCCAAGTTGCCGCCCATCTGCGCCCACACCACGTTGGCGCGCGCGGGATCGGCGATCACGCTGAGCGTGTTGCCGCCCTTGCCGGCCCAGCCGCCGGTGTACGCGCTGGGGTTGAGCGCAGTCCAACTGCCGCCGCCGTCGTCGGAACGCCACAGGCCGATGTCCATGTAGCCGGCGTACACCAGATTGGCATCGGCCTGGCTCTGCTCGATCACGATCGGCACGACGTTATCGAGCCCGCGCGAGCGCCAGCCGCTTCCCGACGCCAGCGACGCGCTGTCGGCCCAGGTACGGCCGCCATCGGCGCTGCGATGCACGAACTGATTGTTGCTCCACAACACCGTCTGCGGACGCGCCGGGTTGTAGCCGAGGGTCTGGGCCATGCCTTGGTAGCTGTAGCCCATGCCCCAATCCTCATCGGCGCGCGACCAACCGCCGGATAGGCTGAGCGTGCGCTTGCTCCAGCTCGCACCCGCATTGGTGCTTTCCCACAGGAAACTGCCATACGTCCCGGGCACGCGCAGCGCCTGATTGTCCAGATCGACCACACGCACGCGATTCGCGTTGGCCGGGTCGGCCAGGATCATTCCGGCCGGCACGCTCGCGCCGCTACCGATCAAGCTCCACGAAAATCCGGTTTCCGTGGATTTGTAGAGCCGCGCGGTATGGTTCGCATCGACCACGCTGGCGTACATCAGATTGAGATTGTTCGGATCCAGCGCATACGCGACATCGACCACCCGTCCCTGCTGCGGATCCAGACGAATGAAGCTGGCCCCACCGTTGGTGGAAAAGTAGGCGTGGTAGGGGATTTCGTCCTCGGTCCGCTCAGGGAAGCGGCCACGGCCGCTCAGCACCCACACCCCGTTGGTGTCGACCGGATGCGTGCGCATTCCCGTCACGCGCAGATTCGCCGGCAAGTTCGAACCGGTCGGACTCCAGCTTTCGCCGCCGTTGGTGGAGCGGATCAGGTAGGGCTGCAGGCTATCGAATCCAGAATGGACCGCGGCGTAAACGATATTGGGGTCGGCCGACACTGCCACCGCGGCGATGTAGCCGCTCGGATACTTGCGACTGAAGCCCGTGCCGTTGCTATTGCCGAGGAACAACCCGTTTTCGGTGCCGATCAGCAGCTTGCCCGGACGCGATGCGATCGCCGACACGTGTGTGACCGCCAGTCCCTCCGTCGCTCCCACGACCGACCAACTGGCGCCCGAATCGGTGCTGACGTAGAGGCCGCCGAGGTCCGAGCCGACCGCCCAATAGCCTTCGCTGGTCACTACCGGCGAGTTGAACGCGCCGCCGCCACCGGGGTTGCTGGATTTCCAGCTGGACTGCGCCTGCGCCGGAAGCATGGACACGGCGGCCAGCATCAAGCCGAACGATATAAGACGCAACGGTGAAGCGACGACGGCAGCGGATGTATCGGCGTACATGGGCACCCCCTGAGCAGTAGTTCTGTCCTGCAAGTGTTGTCGTGTAGCGCGCAGACGGCGCGACGCTTCGGACCGGCGTGACGGCTTGCATCGATTCGACGAACCGCCGACCAACGTCTGCCACTCGCGGCTCACGCGCCGCAATAGACAACACTCAATGGACTTCGACAATGCCCCATGGCCGAATTGAATTTCGAACATGCCATATCGGTGGATAATTTCAGCGCGCCTTACACTGCAAAGCTGCAGGCCATGCGTGCCTGCGAGCGCAACGCCATTTTTCGCAAGCCTCATCGCACGCGGCCCAGTTGGCGAACGATGTGGCCGATCTCACGTTCCCTGCGTGGCCAACGCCGTAGCCTTGGGCATGCCACATCGACGGGACACTCTCCCCGCCATCTGCACGCCCCGTTCAAGACTGTTGCTGAATCGCCAACCGCGCCAGCGCGATGTCCGTCTGCAGACCCGGCTTGGCCATCGCCTTCAGAACGTCAGCTCATCCCCACTCAATGGAAATTCCAGACTGCGGGTACTTATTCCGCCAGAGCCGTCCGTCGCGCGGAACCGATCAATGACGAAAGGAACGCCTTCGCTGTTCATGATGTCCGGCCCCGTACTCACCTGAAAATGAAGATGCGGCCATCGCGCATCGCCGGAATTGCCTATCCGCGCCAGTTGCGCACCTCGCCGAACGCGCTGTCCGACTCTGACCGCCACGCTGCCAGGTTGCAAATGCGCGTAATGGGCGAACTGTCCGTCGCCAAGGTCCAGTACGACGGTATTGCCCGCCAAGGTCTCCATGCTCAACGGCACCGCCGGTGAAAAACCCGCAGCGGTTCGTGGGACGTTATCGGGAAATCCATCTTTCGCTCGGACCACGGTCGCGTCCGCAACCGCAAACACCGGCTTCGCATACGCATGATAGGTACGCACGTCGGCTGCATCACCTGATTGGACATCGCCGTCAATGCGCTGCTTCCAGTCGATGGCGTATCTACGCGAGATCTGCGCGCTCCCGCCTGCTACAAACAATCCGGGACGATGATGACGATCAAGCGCCAACGCGTTGTCCGCCAGCCAGTGGCTGCCCCTTACCGGACTTGAAAGCACCTTTACGCGGCCTGCGGCGGTTCCGATGACCGGCCCTTCCGCTATCGCCGAGTCCAAAAGCACACGATGGCGAAGGCGGCTTGGAACCTCCGTGCCCTTCTGGAATGCCAAGCATAAGTAGGCGGTGGCGGATCGACCCGCCGCTAACGGATGCTCCGCATCGAGACCGCCTCCACCGATCAGGCTGAGCTGCTTCTGCATCGAAACTCCCGACAGAGAAAACAAGACGCTCTCGCCATTAGCGCTTGGCGCCAGGACATCCAGCCCATTGATTTTCACCGCATCTTCCGAATGATTCAGAAGCAGCAGCTCGTAGACGAGGTAGCGATACCCGCCCGCGCTGAAAGCACTTGGCTCGAAAGGCGTGCGAATATCAAGCTGCACCGGCGGGAAAGTGGACCTGAGATCAGCGCCGGGAGCTTCAGCCGGCGCTGGGCGCTGCGCCAGCGCGCAGCCCGTCGGCAGCGGACGGTTCTCAGGCGCGGCGAACACAGAATTTGAAATCGCAATGCCGGCAAGCAACACAAGCCAAGCCGCCGCTTTTTTCGTCGCGTCGACTTTCACCTTCGTTCTGAACTTGTCGCCGTGTTCCATCACTTTCTAGCCCTCAACGCTGCCGGTTGATTAGCTTATCCATTCTTGCGACAACGCAAAAATGCTCCCGGGGACCGCATGCTAGGCGAACGGACTTATCAAGCCATCGTCCATGTTCGCTTCTCCAAGCCAGCACTTGCGTTCGGAATTGCGCGCGCCTTGGAATTCAATTGAATTGCATCGCCGACTCGGAATCCCGATCGCGTCACGTCGCGTCGGATCGAATATGCACTACTCAGTGAGCTGGCTGCTCTTGGCTGCCGATTTCGCTTGCTGATCGGCAAGCCCACGCGCTGCGCCGAGCGCGAAGAGCACAAATCCAATTACCACCAAATGCATGACCACACTCATCCAGATCTGCACATAGACGGAGAACACCGTGTCGAGCAGATAGATGAGTGCGCTCACGTACAGTAGTGGCCTGACCTTTTTAGAGCCGACCGCGAGCACGACGAACAAACCCGCCGCGATGAAGTGAGACAAGCCACCGGCGATCGAGAATGGCAACGTCAGGCCAGCCGGAATCATGAAGTCCGAGTTGGTCGCAGCGCAGAACCCATTAATGGCTGTGAAAAGCGCGACCCAGATAGTCCAGCCCATGGGGGCGCGCCTAAGTCGATCGATGCGGAACGCTATTACTTCCGGACTTGTTGCAGCGCTCATAGAAACTCCTGTTCTTCAATGAATGAGATCCATCCCGTCCGCCCGAGACCCTGGGCTTGAGCGTGGCCAATTCTAAGCAAATCGGAAGCAAGAAGTACGATGCGCGCGTGCGGTGTATGGCGTAGCCGGCGCGATCGCTTTACCGAAGGGCTGCGACCGACTGCGGTCCGCTGGCTGTGTCCCGACCTTGCTCATTCGAGCCAACGACTTTCCGGTTGCGCGCAACGCACCTATTGCCTGCAGAACATCACTGGCTGTAGCCGCCTCCCGCTAGCGCCAAGGCGGCGCGACCGATCACTTCGCCCGCTGCAGGCTCAGGAACTTGTACATATTCTCGATCGCGCGTTGACGCCGCGAAGGATCCATTCCGCCGTCCTCGACCAATTCCAGCTCGGCGTCGGCGATCCGGTTGGATACCACCGCGTTGTCGATGCCGAGGTCCTGGCGGCGGACCCGGCCGGAGACCCGGTAAGTCTGCTCCTTACCGCTGACATCCAGCGTCAACAGGCCCTGGATGCGCACGCTGCGATCCGGCTTTACCGCGACCACCTCGGCCGGAATGATCGTCAGCAGGTCGCTGGACGCGGCTTGGGGATGGCTGGCGACCGGGGGCTTGGCCCAGGTCGATTTGAGCGCGAACACCTGGATCGCATCGCCCACGCGATGGGTGGGAGCGGTCGCCGGGTAACCGACATAGTCGTCGACGTCGACCGGCGTTGTGCGCGGCAACGAGGACGCCGGCGGCGGCGACATCGGCAGCGGCGGCGCCTCCAGCACCGCCCCGGTCGGCTCCGCAGGCGCAGGCGGAACCGCTGCCGCCGCTGGATTCTGGGCCGCCACCGGGCCGACGCAGACGGTCATGGCCATCAGCAGGACCAGGATCGATGCGCGGCGGGGCTTGGCTCGGGTACTCATCTGGAAGTCCTTTTCGTTTCCGCTAGCGGGCGAAACGGTAAAAAACGGGCCGCCACATCAGCCGATGCAAGCGGTCCCGCCGGTGGCGCGTTCCTCGTTGCGCTCGGACGCTCCTTAGCGTGACTGGATTCTTCCGAACTTGGTAGCCTCTGTGCGCCACGCAGATTCCGACCGCCCGTCCGATCTGCCCTGCACACAGCGAAAGCTTTCCAGACGCGCCAGGCAATCAACCCTGAACCCAGCGGAGTCGACCGATGACCGATACAGCAAACGCTCTTGCCGAACTGTTGATCCGCAACATCCACCAGCTTCCTTTGAATCCGTTCCAGCGCGATCCGCTCTACGCGAGCGACCGCGCGCGCATCACCGAGGGCACGGCCGCGCGCAAGCTCGCCGCGGTGTTCGACGTCGTCCCGCCGGGCAAACGCGTATGCCCGTATCACTCGCATTACGCGCAAGAAGAAATGTTCATCGTGATCGAAGGCTCGGGCACGCTGCGCGTCGCCGATCAGCTGTTGCCGATCAAGGCCGGCGATGTCATCTGCATCCCGCCGGGGCCGCAGTATCCGCACCAGATCCTCAACACCTCGTCGGCGACGCTGAAGTACATCTCCATCGGAACCACCGACGATCCGGAGATCTGCGTTTACCCCGACTCCGGCAAGTTCATGGCCGAGGCCGACTTGAATACCGAAGCGCCGTTCGAGTTCATCGGCAAGGCCGCCGGCGGCATCAACTATTGGGAAGGCGAGCGCTGAACCGTCCACGTTGCCGGCGGCCGCCCGCAGCAGACTTCGGTTCGTTGGCTAGCTGATTCACGCTGTAGCTCAATGAAGGCGCAGCTACGGCAGCGCCCTCGCCCAATCCGCGGACGCCGTTACCCACCGGTCTTGGACCCAGGCTTGGGCACCAGTTCGCCGACGACCGCGCCCTTCTCATCCAGCATGCGCAGCGAGGGCGTTCCGTCGTCGGCGACTTTCATCGTGATGCGCGGGCGGCCCTGCAGGTCGTTCATCGCCAGCACCACGCTGCCGTCGGCGTCGCGGGCCAGGCGCATTCTGCGCGTGGGCTTGCCCTTCTTGTCGAAGTAGGCTTTCTTCTTGATGTCTTGCTGGTCCTTCGGAAGATCCTTGAGCGAGGCCATGAACTCGATGTCCTCGACGATGGAATGGTCGGGGTAATCGGTGAACTGCAGCTTGGTCGCGCGGCCGTCCTTGCCTTCCTGCGAGTTGAGCGCCATGGTCTGGTCTTGTTCGTAGGCGTCGAAGGACAGGTGCCCGAAGGATTGCTTGGTCCCGTCCTTGCCTCTCTCGCCGCCGAAGATCAGTCCGCCGTTCTCGGTGCCTTCGTCGTTGAAGAAGATCATGCCGGCGACTCGCCGGTTCGGGTGCGGATATTCCTTGCCCTTGATGTAGATCCCCGGCGCCAGCGCCGCATTGGAGACCAGCAGGCGCAAGGTGCCGTCGGGTTCTTTCACCTTGATCCGCTGGACCTCCAGTTCTTCCACGACGATCTTCTTGTTGGCTTGCGAGAACCCGCTGAGCATCGCCGCGCCGAAGGCGAGCGTCAGGACGCCGGAGTAGATCACCAGAAAGCGCTGCCCATCGAATTTCATGCGGTGCCCCTCCGGGCGGTTGCGAGCGGATGAGCGAGGAACGCTACGCGCGTGCGCAGACGACGGCAAGGCCGTGCCGTAGGGCGATTCGCAACGGATCGTTCCTGGCGCGCGGTCCGACACGGGCCGCCCGGCCTGGATCAAAGCGGGGACTAGTTGCAGAATGCTCTGCGCAAGCACCGCCTGCATGCCGCTCTACGACCGCAGCCGCATCGCGATCACCGCCGGCATCCAAAGGATCCAACCATCCACCGAAGACAGCCCATGAATCGCATCAAGGATGTTGCGCTAATCGCTCTGGCGGCGCTGACCGTCGCATCGGGGACGGCGGTGTCGGGCGAGTGCGGCCACCAGCGGGGCCGGGCGGTCATCGCTTATCTGGGCAACGACGCCGAGCGAGAGCGGGATTGGAACTACGTGTACGGGAAGTATTCGATCCGCAACAACACGTCCAAACCGCTCGCCTTCCCCGCCTACACGGCGGGCGCCGGACCGGTCGTTCTTCATCCCTCCATCGCGACCCTCCAACGCCAATCCGAGCGTCGATGGATCGATGCGGTGGCGATCATCGAACACGTCGATCCCGCGGACGGCGTGGTTGAAATCGCCCCGGGCGAGGAGCGCGTCTTGCTGGCGTCGCAGGCGCAACGCGGAGCCGGGCCGTACAGGCTCAGGCTGCTCGATCGCAGCGGCTGCCGGGTGATATCCCAGCCGTTCTCCTTCGAAACATCCCAGTGACGCCAGCGTTGTCGTTCGAGCGGGCCGCGATCGTTCGCTTCGGTCATCCCGCCGATCCGATGCGGATCAACGAGCCGGGCCGATCGGCATGGGTCAAACTCGATCTGGCGTACTAGCTCGCGGCGTCCGACACGCGACGCCCACCAACGCTCATCCATCGATGACGATCACATTCCGATGGAATGAACGCGGCTAGCTTTCCTCATGCCTCGCCCGCGCGGCGGTTGGCCGATTGCGTTGAGCCGGACGGCACGCAGCAGCGCCGTCGTCGCGACGACTGGGCGGCCGTCTCGCGGACGCGAGCAGCGAAATCCGACGCCAAAAACCCGCAGCGACCGCGATGAATCCGCGAGTGTCGACGCTCGCGTTCGGCTTCATGCGCGGCCGCCAAGCGCGGTTTCCGCACTGGCGCCGGTGGCCGCAGCAGCACCCCAATCCCCCGAGTCCAAGGAGCCATCCGCCGTGAAAACCACGCGATCGCCCAACGTACGGATCTGCCTGTCGTTGCTGCTGTTGTTTCCGATCAGCGCCTACGCGATACAACAAGGCGATATCTTCAGGCTCAACCTCGGCGAGCCGAGTCCGAGCAGCCCGACCACCGATTCCAGCGGCTTCGATTACGCCGCCGCGGTCGAAGGCAACTGCGGCGTCATTCAACGCAGCACCTACGCCAGCTATCTGCTCAAGACCAATGTCGGCGGAAACAAGTTCGAGCTGACCAACTGCGGCAAGGACGGCGACGGCCATGTGGCTTGCGAGGTCAAGATCCTCAGCGGGAGTTACAGCGGCTACTACTGGTACCAGTCGGACGGCTACGTGCGCCCGTCCGGATCTTCCGGCCACGAGCGCTTTTCCTTCGTCCCCGCCGGCAGCTACAACTTCAGTTCGCAGAATCTGGGCAAGAACCAGGGCGATCTGTACAAGGTCCGCGATCCTGACGGCCGTTACCTCACAGTCGCGGAGAAACACTCCGATTGCGGGGTGAACTATCTGAGGTTCTCCACCAAGGAGGCGAAGAACGCGGTCAAGGTGACTTTGAAGCCCTGACTGGCCTTAGACTTTCGCCACGCGGTCGACTCCCGCACCGCGGCTCGAATGGACTGGGGCCCCCGACATCATGAAATCATGCTTCGCCGCGATCGCACTGCTATGGCTGGTTCCCGTTGCCGCGTCCGCATGTCGGTTGTACCAGTCGCCGGAGTTTCAGCTCCAGGCGAGCCAGGATGTTTCGGCGCAGCCAGCCCGCGTCGGCGTACGCAAGGTCTACTTCGCTCCGCGGATGTCCGCCGACGACAGTTGCAACGGCGTCGGCTTCATCCGAGTGGCGCTTTCCGGCCTGGCCGCTCGCGATATCGACAAACACGGGGTCTTCGTCCGGGCGCTGGCGGGCGTCCACGATGCCGGGTTGTTGCCCACCTATCCGCTCGCGCTGCGACGCGACCATCGCGGCGAGGTGTCGATCAGTCTGGCGTGGACCGGCATCACCACGGACGCCGACGGGCAGGTGCGCTGGAAACTGGAACTGGTCCCGGTCTCGCGCACCGGCGTGTTGGGCACGCCGGTAACGGTCTGCGCGGCGTCCGATGAATCGTGTCCCGCTCGGGGGAATAAGTCGCCATAGGATAGGGCGACTCATTCGAATCCAGGCCGCGCGATGGCCTGGAACGCCCAAGGTCGGACGACGGGAGGACGCCATGAAGCGCACCTGGACCATCATCGGCGTGGCCGATGTCGCCGTCAGCTTCGCTTGGTATCAAACCTTGTTCGGCCAGGCCCGCTCCGCGCCGGCGCATGAGCATTTCGGGCAGATCCGCGATACCGACGGCACGGTGCTGATCTGTCTGCACCGATGGGGCGCGCACGAGCATCCATCGCTGGCCAGCCGCGACAGCGCGCAGCCGGGAAACGGCTTGCTGCTGTTCTTTCGCGTCGACGACTTCGACGCGTGCTTGGGCAGAGCCCGCACGCTGGTGTCCAGGCTCGATGAAGAGCCCAATCTCAACCCGAGCACCGGGACGCTGGAGTTCGCGCTGCGCGATCCCGACGGGTATTACGTCATGGTCAGTGCGCTGAGCGCGGATTGACTCGCCCAACTCGATTTCGACCGGCGCGAACAGGCGATCGATCGCCCTGCGCCATCTGCTGGCAGAACACCGGCGCGCCGATGGCATGTGGTTCGATTCGCGCGCCGGGATCGTCGGCGCGCTGCGCGGTCGGACGTCGCCACCGCAACATCGGCGCGACCCGCAATGCCCCCATTCGATGCGACTCTGTGATCCGTCTCGCAGTCAGATTCGATTGCGGTCACCGTAATCTGTGCGCAATTGTAACGCTTGATTTCCGCGTCGCTGCCGCGCGCGCGGCGGCGTTATCTTCGCCACGCGGCGATCGGCCGCAGCAAGCCAGGAGAGGATTGCGATGCGAAACATCAAGTTGATGGTATTGGGCGCGGTGTTGGTGCTGTCCGCCGGCGCCGGCGCGGCCACCGCTTCCAGCGGCTGTTTCTGCTCGGTCGTTTACTACGACGTCGACGGCACCACCGTGGTCGGCATCAGCCAACCGGCCGCTTGCGGCGATACGGGTTGGGGCCGGGCGACCAACAAATCCAAGGTGTACGCCGGCTGCGTGATGTAAACGCCGGCAACGCGAGCCGCTCGGCGCCGCCGGGCGGCCCGCGTCGCGCGGTAGCGCCACCACGCCGCGCTTACTCCGCCTGCTCCGACAACCACGCCCGCGGCGAGCGCCCGACCCGCTGCACGAACATCCGCGACAGCGCCGAGGCATTCGCATAGCCCAGATCGGCGGCGATGGTCTTCACCGGTACGCCGCCGCGCAATTGTGCCTGGGCGATGCTCACCCGCCAGTCGGCCAGATAGTCGGCCGGCGTGGTCGCCATCACCGCCTTGAAGCGCGCGGCGAACGCGCTGCGCGACAGGCCGGCGTGTTGCGCCATCCGCGGCAGCGTCCACACATCCTCGGGCCGATCGTGGATGGCGACCAAAGCCCGCGCCAACGACGGGTCGGCCAATCCGTGCAACAGGCCCGGCGGCGAACGGGTGGCGTCGGGATGGTCG
Source organism: Pseudomonas sp. CGJS7 (assembly GCF_036961695.1). Taxonomy (NCBI): domain Bacteria; kingdom Pseudomonadati; phylum Pseudomonadota; class Gammaproteobacteria; order Pseudomonadales; family Pseudomonadaceae; genus Pseudomonas; species Pseudomonas sp. CGJS7. Next base: position 15,249 of record NZ_JBAMDI010000031.1, read on the forward strand.
ATCAGCCAGCGCAGCAGTTGGATCAACACGACCTCGAACAAACGGTCGGCCAACAGATGGCTGCCGCAACGCACCCGCTGGGTTTCGTCGAACAGCAGAGCGAGCGATTGCTCGATGCCTTCGACCTTATCCAGCGGCAACAACAACAACTCCGGCAAGGCGCGGGCGATCGGATGGGCGCTGCCGCCGGCGAATTCCAGCGTGGCGCAGACGAAGTCCGAGCCTTCGCTGGGCGCGTTCTTGAAGTGATGCGTGCGCGGCCGCGGATAGAAGATCAGGCTGGGTTCGTCGACGACGATCCGGCGCGGCAGGCCCGAGCGCGGCGAATGGGTGAGTTCCACTTCGCCGCGACGCAGTACGTGCAGGAAGCCGCGATTGGTCGCGGAAGAAAAGTCGTTGATCCCGCACAACGGCCCGGCGTGCAGCAGATGCGCGCGCACCTGGAAGCGCTGGAACAGCGAGGTGAGCCGGTCGATGGGGGCGGTCGCGTTCATGGACGAATTGGTACGTAATCTGGACTTATCGGCACCAATCATACTCCCGGCGTCACTACAGTGGCTGCGTGCATTCCGCACCGACTCTGTGAGAAGCCCCCATGTCCCGTATCGATCCCGTCACCGAAGCCACCACCAAGGACGCCAGCAAGGCCTTGCTCGCGCAAATCCACGGCGCGTTCGGCGCCACGCCCAATATGTTCCGCGTCGTCGCCCATTCGCCGGCGGCGTTGGCGAGCATGTGGGGCTCGTTCGGTGCGCTCGGCGCCGGCGTGATCGGCGCCAAGCTCGGCGAACAGATCGCCGTGGCCGTCGCCGACCGCAACGGCTGCGGCTATTGCCTGGCCGCGCACACTGCCCTGGGCCGCAAGGCCGGCGCGTCGGCCGAGGAGATGAAGGCCGCGCAGGCCGGCCAGTCGGCCGATCCGAAAACTGCCGCGGCGCTGCGCTTCGCGCTCAAGCTGGTCGATAGGCGCGGCCAGGTCGACAAGAGCGAGGTGCAGGCGCTGCGCGATGCCGGATTCGACGACGAACACATCGTCGAGATCCTGGCCCACGTGGCCTTGAACCTGTTCACCAACTACGTCAACGAAGCCTTCGAAGTCGCGCTCGATTTCCCGGCGGTCAAGTTGCGCGCCGCCGCTTGAGGCGGGTTGCGCCGATTCGCGCCCGCGAAGGCCGGTGACGGCCTTCGCGGGCGTCGCGTTCGTTGTCATCGGAGCACTGCGCCTATGCAAACCCCGTATCCACAAGCCCCCGCCCTTCATATCGAGCAGTGGCTCAACACCGAACATCCGCTCTCGCTGGCCTCCTTGCGCGGGCGGGTGGTGGCGCTGCACGCCTTTCAGATGCTGTGTCCGGCCTGCGTAAGCCATGGCCTGCCGCAGGCGGGCAAGATCCGGCGCCTGTTCGCGCCGGACGATGTCGCGGTGCTGGGCCTGCACAGCGTGTTCGAACACCATTCGGTGATGACCGCGGCGGCGTTGCGCGCCTTCGTCTCCGAGTACCGTCTGGATTTCCCCATCGGCATCGACCGGCCCGCGGCGTCGGGCCCGGTGCCGACGACGATGCGCGATTATCGATTGCGCGGCACGCCCAGCGTCGTACTGATCGACCGGCAGGGCCGGATCCGGATGAATCACTTCGGCGTTATCGACGACATGGCCTTGGGCGCGGCCATCGGCCAGTTGGTCGCCGAGCCCGTTCTGGCTGTTTCGACCGCGTCGAGCAATCCCGACCCGTCGACACGCCCGACGCAAGACGGCCAATGCAGCCCCGACGGCTGCGCCTTGCCGTGACGCCGTTCGGCACCTTCGCACTCGCCTGACCCACAGCAAGAAACCCAGCCTTATGGCCGGGTTTCTGCTTACATTCGCACCGCTTCTATCTACGGCAGCCAACAGCCGCCCACAAAACCGCGCCACCCACCTACCGTCATTCCGGCGAAAGCCGGAATCCATTTTGATCTTGCTCTCAGCGGCAAGGACGCATCGGCCTTGTCAAACACTCCTACTAGGCCGTCGAATCCAACCCAGCCGCCTTGGCCACCCCAGCCCCATAAGCCGGATCGGCCTTGCTGCAATTAGCGATATGCCGCCGCTTGATGAACTCCGGCGCATCGCCCATCGCCCGCGCGGTGTTCTCGAACAACACCTGCTGCTGCGCCGGCGTCATCAGCCGGAACAGATCGCCGGGCTGCTTGTAGTAATCGGCGTCGTCTTCGCGGAAGTTCCAGAAGTCCGCATCGCCGTTGATCTTCAGCGGCGGCTCGCGGTACTCGGGCTGTTCCTGCCATTGCTGGTAGCTGTTGGGCTCGTAGTGCAAGGTGCCACCGTAGTTGCCGTCGACCCGCATCGCGCCGTCGCGATGGTTGCTGTGCACCGGGCAGCGCGCGGCGTTGACCGGAATCTGATGGTGGTTCACGCCCAGGCGGTAACGCTGCGCATCGGAGTAAGCGAACAACCGCGCCTGCAGCATCTTGTCGGGCGAGTAGCTGATGCCCGGGACCAGATTGTTCGGCGCGAACGCGCTTTGCTCGACCTCGGCGAAGAAGTTTTCCGGATTGCGGTTGAGCTCGATCACGCCGACTTCGATCAGCGGATAGTCCTTCTTCGGCCAGACCTTGGTCAGATCGAAGGGGTGGTACGGCACCTTGTCGGCGTCGGTCTCCGGCATGATCTGCACGTACACCGTCCACTTCGGGAAATCGCCGTTCTCGATCGCGCCGAACAGGTCGCGCTGATGGCTTTCGCGGTCGCCGCTGATCAGCTCGGCGGCTTCAGCATCGGTCAAATTCTTGATGCCCTGCTGGGTACGCATGTGGAACTTGACCCAGAAGCGTTCGTTGCCTGCGTTGATGAAGCTGTAGGTGTGCGAGCCGAAACCGTGCATGTGCCGGTAGCTGGCGGGAATGCCGCGGTCGCTCATGACGATGGTGACCTGATGCAGGGCCTCGGGCAGGCTGGTCCAGAAGTCCCAGTTGTTGCGGGCGCTGCGCAGGTTGGTGCGCGGATCGCGCTTGACCGCCTTGTTGAGGTCGGGGAACTTGCGCGGGTCGCGCAGGAAGAACACCGGCGTGTTGTTGCCGACCAGATCCCAGTTGCCTTCCTCGGTGTAGAACTTCAGGGCGAAGCCGCGGATGTCGCGCTCGGCGTCGGCCGCGCCGCGCTCGCCGGCGACGGTGGTGAAGCGGGCGAACATCGGGGTCTGCTTGCCGACCGCGCTGAAGATCTTGGCGCGGGTGTAGCGGCTGATGTCGTTAGTGACGGTGAACTGGCCGAATGCGCCCGAGCCCTTGGCGTGCATGCGCCGCTCGGGAATGATCTCGCGGTTGAGATTGGCGAGTTTCTCGATCAACCACACGTCCTGCATCAACACCGGGCCGCGCGGGCCGGCGGTCATGCTGTTCTGGTTGTCCACCACCGGCGCGCCGAAGGCGGTGGTGAGTTTGCTGGGCTTGGGGTTGTCGTCGTTTTGCTGGCTCATGGCGTGGCTTCCGGTGGGGATCGGGTGGCTTTCGACGTTAGACGCTAGCCGATGCGGTGTGAAATCGTTTCTTCCGTTGCTTTCGATAGGCGCGGCCTATGCGGTTTGAAGCAAACAGCGCCGCGCGCACGCAAGCGCGAAGGGCGATCGACGCCCTTCGCGCTGCGTTCAACCAGATTGGTTTGGGATCACGCCGCCAACGCAGCGCCTTCGCCGTTCACCTTGCGCAGGATCGCCGCCAGCGCATCGCAACCGGCCGCATCCAGCGGCAGCACCGGATTGCGCGGCGATCCCACCTCCAATCCGTCCAGGCGCAAGCCGGCTTTGACCGTTTTCGGCAAACCGCCCTTGAGGATGAACTGCAGCAGCGGCAGTTGCCGATAGAAGGTCTGCCGCGCCAGGTTCATGTCGCCGGCCTTGGCCGCGGCGTACAGGCTCAAGGTCTGTTCCGGAATCAGACACGCCGCCGCCGTGCACCAACCGCTGGCGCCGGCGGCGAAGGCCTCCAGCGCCAGCGGGTTGCTGCCGTTGAAGAACGGCACCTGGCCGTCGGACAACTCGCGAATGCGGTGCATGCGCTGAATGTCGCCGGAGCTTTCCTTGATCATGCGCACGTTGTCGATTTCGCGGGTCATCCGGATCATCAGTTCCGGCGACATGTCGATGCCGCTGGTGGCCGGGTTGTTGTAGGCCATGATCGGCAGGCGCGTGGATTCGGCGATGCTGGCGTAATGCTGGAACACTTCGTCTTCGCTGAGTTTCCAGTACGAGGTCGGCAGCACCATGATCGCGTCGGCGCCGGCCTGTTCGGCGAAGACCGCCCGGCGCGCGGCGGCGTCGGTGGTCAGTTCGGAGATGCCGACGATCACCGGCACCCGTTTGTCGACGTGGACCACCGATATCTCGACCACGTGGCGCCACTCGGCCTCGCTGAGATAAGCGCTTTCGCCGGTACTGCCGAGCGGGGCGATCGCGTGCACGCCGCTGTCGATCAGCCGGTCGATCAGGCGGGTGAGCATGGCGGCGTTGACGGTGCCGTCGTGGTCGTGGAACGGCGTGATCGGGTAAGCGACGATGCCGTGGAAGTTGGGCAAGTGCATGGGTAACTCCTTGGTCGTTGCGCGTCAGGCGGCGGGGTTGAGGCAATCGGCGTGCTGCTTGAGCGCGCGGCGGGCGTAGTAGGCGAAGGTGGTCTGGCTGCGCTTGGGCGTGGAGATCCAGTCGTGGGCTTCGCGCGCCAGCGCTTCGGGGATCGGCTTGATCTCGCCGGCGGCCATCGCCAGCAACTGCAACTTGGCCGCGCGTTCGAACAGGGCCGCCAGCACGCAGGCCTCTTCGATGCTGGAACACGCCACCAACTGGCCGTGGTGGGCCAACAGGATCGAGCGCTTGTCGCCGAGCGCGGCGGCGATGATCTCGCCCTCTTCGTTGCCGACCGGAACCCCGGGCCATTCCTTGAGGAAGGCGCAGTCGTCGAACAACGGACAGATGTCCATGTGCGAGACCATCAGCGGCACTTCCAGCATCGACAGCGCGACGATGTGCAGCGGGTGGGTGTGGATGATGCAGTTGACGTCCGGACGCGCGCGGTAGACCCAGCTGTGGAAGCGGTTGGCTGGATTGGCCATGCCGTCGCCTTCGAGCACGTTGAGGTCTTCGTCGACCAGCAACAGGTTGCGCTCGGAGATTTCGTCAAAACCCAGGCCCAGGCGTTGGGTGTAGTAGGTGCCGGGCGTTTCGGCGCGGGTAGTGATCTGCCCGGCCAGGCCGGAATCGTGGCCGGCGTCGAACAGGATCCGGCAGGTCAGCGCCAGCTTCTGTTTCAGCGTCCAGGCGTTGTCCGGAAGCACTTGCTGCATGCGCTTGTGGGCCTTGGCGACAAGGGTGTTTTTATCGAGTTGCAGGGTGGTAGCCATGGGGGAGACCTCGTAGTTCGACGCCGTACTCGGGGGGAGCGGTGGCTGGGAGCGCGTGCTCGCCGACGCCGCGGAGCGGCCGCGGAAGCCAAGGCCGGGGGCGTGAGAACACTGCGGAGCCTTTATGACACAAAGTGTCATGTGAGACAATAGCGCTACCAGAACAGGTGCGGCTATGGCGGCTCGACTCAGAAGTTTGCGCAAGAAGTACGGTTGGACCATCGAGGCCCTGGCCGAACAGACCGGGCTGACCAAGAGCTATCTGTCCAAGGTCGAGCGCGGCCTGAGCGTGCCGTCGATCGCGGTGGCGCTGAAGTTGGCGCACGCGTTCAAGATCGATGTCGAGCAGCTGTTTTCCGACAACGCCGGCGAGCGCGCTTCGTTCACCGTCGTGCGCGCCGGCGAGCGCACGCCGATCGCCCGTTCCGGCAAGGCCGCCAAGCCCGCGTACGAGGGCATCGCGACCCAGCTCAGCCACAAGAAGCTGCTGCCGTTCATGATGTATCCGCCGCCGGATTTCGCCGCGTCGGAATTCAAGGAACACGCCGGCGAGGAGTTGATGTTCGTGCACCGCGGCGAGGTCGAGGTGATGTTCGCCGGCCAGAGCGTGCAGCTCGGCGTCGGCGACAGCGTGTACTTCGACGCGCAGATTCCGCACCGCGTGCGTTCGCTGGGCAAGACTCAGGCGCAGGTGCTGATCGTGGTGTACGACGCGCACGCCGAGGCCGAGGAAACTTAACCGCGCGGCGTTGTCGTCGATTCCTGCCAACGCGCTCACACAAACCTTGGCAGGATCGCGCCCGGCAGCGCTGGCGTGAACGCGGCGGCGCCTGTTATCGCTTGTCCGCAACGACCGCGAAGGCACGCAGCCCACGGCGCGAGCAATCCGCCGGCCACGCCGAACCCACGCATCCGCGAACGCATTCCCGCGGCGGTCGAACCCTTCCGATCCTCCGAGAGGTGCTGCATGCAACGGTTATTCAAGACAGTTTTGTTCGCAGGCCTGGCGTTCGCCGCCAGCGCTCCCGCCCTCGCCCACGAGCTGCAGCGGCCGTGGATCGTGGCCCATCGCGGCGGCGCCGCCGACGCGCCGGAAAACACCTTGCTGGCGATCAGCAGCGCGCTCAGCAACCGCGCCGACGCGGTGTGGTTGACCGTGCAACTCAGTTCCGACGCGGTGCCGGTGCTGTACCGGCCTCAGGACTTGTCGGCGAACACGCCCGGCCGCGGCCCGGTCTCGGCGTTGACCGCCGAACAGCTGACCCAGCTCAATGCGGGCTGGAATTTCGCCACGCCCGGCAGCAATCCGCCGAGCTATCCGTATCGCGACAAACCCACGCCGATTCCGACCCTGGAACAAGCGCTCAAAGCGATTCCGGCGAACATCCCGGTGATCCTCGACCTCAAATCGCTGCCGGCGCCGCCGCTGGTGCAAGCGGTGGCCAAGCTGATCGAACAACGCCAGGAATGGAACCGCACTTTGTTCTATTCCACCGACGCGCCCTTCAACGTGGCTTGGCAGGATTACCCGAAAGCCCGCAGCTTCGAATCGCGCGATGCGAGCCGGCAGCGCCTGCTGACCGTGGCATTGGAGCAACGTTGCGATCAGGCGCCCGCGGCCAAGACCTGGACCGCGTTCGAATGGCGCCGGCGTCTGGACGTCACCGAAACCTTCACTCTCGGTGTCGGCCTGTCGCCGATCCCCGCCGCGACGCTGTGGACGCCGCAGGCGGTCGCCTGCTTCCGTTCGGCGCATCGCGATGTGCGGATCCTGTTTATCGGCGTGGATACCCAGGCCGATTACCAGCAAGCGGTCGCGCGCGGCGCTAACGCGGTACTGGTGAATTCGCCGGCCGCGGCGCAGACCTGGAAGGCGACGCCTTGAGCGGTGGCCCGATCGAGCCGCCCAGGCTCGATCGGGCGCGTTGCGCTACAAGCCGGACAGATCGATGAACCGCGCCCATTGGCCTTGGCAGAAATCCAGATACGCCCGGACGATGGTCGAGGGATGCCGGTGCGAGGGATACAGCAGGTTGATCTGCTGCTGCGGCAGCGGATAGTCGGGCAACAACACGGTCAAGCGCCCTTGCCTCACCGCCGAGGCGGCCAGGAACGGCGGCAATTCGGCCACCACCGCGCCGTCGAGCACGCGATGGCGCAAGTGCGCGTAATCGTTGGTGGACAGGATCGCAGCGGGCTGGATGGTCTGCTCGCCCAGACGCCAGGCGCCGCTGCCGCCGCCGACGTACCAGACCGCGCACGGAAAACGATTGAGATCTTCCGGCCGCGCCGGCCGGCCCAGCCGCTCGATCAACCCAGGGCTGGCGACCAGCACGTGGCGATACGACAGCATCAACCGCGCCACCATCGCCTCGTGCGCGATCGCGCCGACCCGCAAGGCCACGTCGATGCCGTCCTCGATCAAGTCGACCCGACGGTCGGTGGTGTAGACCTGCAGATCGATATCGGGATAGCGCTGCTGGAACGCGGACAACAAGTCCCACCACGGCTCGAACGAAGGCGGCAGCGATAAACGCAGCCGGCCGCGCAACCGGGCCTGATCGCTGACCACCGCCTGCTCGCCGTCGAGCAAGGCCTCGATGCCGCGCCCGGCGTGCTCGTACAACCGCGCGCCCGCCTCGGTCAGGCGGGTGCCGCGCACCGAGCGTTCGAGCAGATCGACCCGCAACTGCCGCTCCAACTCGCGAATCCGCCGGCTCAGGGTCGGCAACGCAATGCCCATGCGCTCGGCCGCCGCCGACAGGCTGCCGGCCTGAACCACGCTGACGAACATCTGCACGGCGTTGAGATCCATGCCGGTAAACCTACCATTTTTGAGAGAAGCAGTAACGCTAATAGGCATTCACTTCCGTTTATGAGCGGATGACTCTGTCGTCACCCGCTGGCCAACCCCGGCCGGCCACCCAGGAGTCCCGCTCATGAACATCCAATCCGTGCTCAAGTCCTACGAAACCGCGCTCAACGGCAACGACACCGACGCCATCGTCCAGCTCTACAGCAGCCAACCGGTGTTCATGCCGCAGAACGCGCCGGCGCTGGTCGGCCTCGGCGCGGTCCGCGCCGGCTATGAGCAGGTGTTCGCCACGATCAAGTTGAACGTGCGCTTCGCCATCCACGAGATCGAAGAAGTCGGCGATTGGGCCTGGGTCCGCACCAGCTCGGCCGGCCGCACCCGCATTCTCGCCAACGGCGCCGATATCGCCGAGGGCAACAACGAGTTGTTCGTGTTCAAGCGCGAGAACGGCGCGTGGAAGATCCACCGCTATCTGTTCGCCACCAACCAGCCGCGCGCCTGAGGCCACGCCGATGAAAGCCTATGTCATCGAACGCGCCGGCGGCCCGGAGGCCCTGCAGTTGCGCGACATCGCCTCGCCCGAGCCCGGCGCCGAGGAAGTGCAGATCCGGGTGCGCGCGTTCGGCCTCAATCGCGCCGAAGTGTATTTGCGCGCCGGCAAGCTGGGCGATATAGCCGCGCCGCGGGTGCCCGGGATCGAAGCGGTCGGCGAAGTGATTCACGACCCGTCCGGGACTTTCCGGATCGGCCAACGCGTGGCCACCGCGATGGGCGGGCTGCAGTTCGCCCGCAACGGCAGCTACGCCGAGCAGGCGACGGTGTTGCGCGACAACCTGATCGCGGTGGACGGCATCGACCTGCCCTGGGAAGAACTGGCGGCGTTGCCGCAAGCCTATCTCACGGTGTGGGGCGCGCTGGACAAGCGTCTGGGCATCCGTCCGGGCCAGACCTTGCTGGTGCGCGGCGCGACCTCCTCGGTCGGCATGGCCGCGGTGGCCTACGCCAAGGCGCGCGGGCTCAAGGTGATCGCCACCACCCGCTCGACCGATAACGGTTTGCGTCTGCGCGACATCGGCGCCGACGAAATCGTCGTCGATAGCGGCGAGATCGCCGGCAGCGTGCGCGAGATCGCTCCGGCCGGCGTCGATGCCGCGCTCGAAGTCGTCGGCGCATCGAGCGTGCGCGACACCCTCAAGACGCTGCGCCCGTTCGGCGCGGCCAGCGTGATCGGCCTGCTCGGCGGCCCGCCGTCGCTGGAACGGCTGCATCTGATGCTCGATCTTCCCGGCGCGAGCGCGCTGAGCTTCTTCCCCAGCGGCTTGCTGGGCACGCCGGCCTTGCCGCTGCGCGACAGCCCGTTGGCGTGGATCGCCGGCGAGATCGCCGCGCGACGGATGCCCTCGCTGCGCAGCGAAACCTTCGAGTTCGACCAAGTGCGGCGCGCGCACAGCGTGATGCAAGCCGATCGCGCGCTCGGAAAACTGGTGGTCCGGGTATGACCCGGACCGACCCGACTCGATCCCTTTCGACCCGACTCCACAGGAGACTGTCATGAACAAGTTCGCTCATCGTTTTTCGCTGACCGCCGCGGTCTTGGCCGCGCTGCTGCCGCTGTCGGCGCTGGCCGCGCCGAACGCCGACGACACGGCCAAGGCCGCGGTCGCCGCGCAGCTCGACCGCTATCAACTCGCGCTCAACGCCTCCGACCTCGACAGCGTCATGACGCTGTACGCCGACGACGCCGTGTTCATGCCGCAAGGCCAGTCGCCGGCCGCCGGCCGCGACGCGGTGCGCGCCACCTATCGGCGCATCTTCGACGCGATCAAGCTCGACGTCCGCTTCAGCGTCGACGAAATCCGCTTGCTGTCGAAGGACTGGGCGTTCGCACGCACCCGCTCCAACGGCAGCGTCCGCGCGGTCGGCGGCACCGCGCCGGCCCATGCCGAAGCCAACCAGGAACTGTTCCTGCTGCGGCGCGGCGCCGACGGCCAGTGGCGCTTCGCCCGCTACATCTTCTCCACCACCGCAAGCCAGCAACCCTGAGGATCCAGCCATGAACGAAAAAGTCGCAACCCCGGCATTCGCCGTCGCCCGCGTGCTGATGGCGCAGGTCTTCATTCTGTCCGGCCTGTCGAAGATCGGCGCGGCCGATGCGATACGCGGCTACATGGAAGCGATGCACGTGCCCGGCGCATTGCTGTGGCCGACCATCGCCTTCGAGATCGGCGCCGGCCTGCTGATAGTATTGGGCTACCGCACCCGAATCCTGGCCTGGCTGCTGGCCGGCTTCTGCGTCGCCACCGCGCTGATCTTTCACCATCAATTCTCCGATCAGATGCAGATGACCCACTTCCTCAAGAACATCGCCATGGCCGGCGGCTGGGTGTTGCTCGCCTGCGTCGGCGCGGGGCCGCTCAGTCTGGATGCGCGGCGCGGGCGGTGATCGATCACCATCCAAGCCTATGACTAACGAAAAGTGGGAGTTCTCGGTCGCGCGCCATGTCGTCTTTGTCGACGGCTACCTCGACGCTGTCGGCCGTACGCTCAGCACGGACACCGAGTTGTGGTGCTTGTGGACGCGGACGGCCGAACCCGGGCAAGAGATCGAAACCGTTCTGCAAGCGAAAGTGCACGAGCAGGCGCGTATCGGCAATTGGAGCCTGGAGCTGGTGGCGCTTTGCGAACAGCTGCTCGGACTGAGCGAGCGCACGCGGCTGGGGTTCTACCTGATCGAGTACCTGCGCTGGTTCGCCGACTACACCCGCGACGCCGTGTGCTACCGCCTCACCTGCGATTTCCTGCGCAGCGACGCGGTCGCGCAATCGGTCTATCTGCTGGAGCTGGAGAACCAGCAACGGGTGCTGATCTGCGCGACCCGCTCGATCAGATCGGTTTGACGGCGCCGCGCCAGGACGCCGCCGCCGCGATCCATTCGTCCACCCGCCCCTCCAGCAGCTCGAACGGTTGCGCACCGTGGCGCAGCACCGTGTCGTGGAAGGCGCGCGGATCGAAACGCGCTCCCAGCGACCGCTGCGCGCGGGCGCGCAGGCCGTCCCAGTGGGTGCGGCCGACCATGTAGACCAGCCCCTGCGCGGGCAAGGCGCAGTAGCGATCGACGCGTTGCGCGGCCGCCGCTTCGCCGTCGCCGGCGATCGGGCGCACGTACGCGGCGGCGCGTTCGCGGGTCCAGCCTTGGCTGTGCAGGCCGGTGTCGGCGGCGGCCTGCATCGCCCGGATCTGGAACGAACGCAAATGGCCGAGCGGGCCGAGTGGGTCGTCGCCGTATGCGCCCAGCTGCGCGGCGAGGCGTTCGGCGTACAGCGCCCAGCCTTCGGTGTAGCCGCGCAGTTCGGCGATGCGTATCAACGCCGGCACTTGCACCGATTCCAGGGCGAGGCCGGCTTGCAGATGATGGCCGGGCGCGCTCTCGTGGTAGCTGTGGTTGGCCAGCTCCCAATGCGCCATCTCGGGAATGCCGTATTCGCTCAGGTACATCCGGTTCGGCTCGGAACCCACGGTGGCGCCGGGATGGAAATACTCCAGCCGCGGCGGTTGCGCGTACAGGGTCGGCCGCACGTTCGGAATCGCGCCGAACTCGCGCGGCAGGCGCGCCTGGAGATCGCGCACGCGCGCTTGCAGATCGTCGTAGCGGCGGCGCATGCCGGCATCGGTGTTGGGATAGCGGTGACGCGGGTCGCTGGCCAGGGCCCGGTAGCGCTCGCCCACGCTGCCTTGGCTCAGGCCCTGCGCGCGCAGGATCGCATCGACCTGGGCGCCGTAGTCCTCGGCTTGCTGCAGCGCCTGGCGGTGGATCTCGGTCGCGCTCATCGCGCTGCCGTTGTTCAAGCGCAGCGCCCAGGCGTAATAGGCTTCGCCGTCGGGCAATCGCGTCACCGACGGCGTGTCCACGGCTTGCGCGCGCAGGCCTTGCAGCGTGTCGATCTGTCGCTGCAACGCCGCCCGCACCGGCCCTTCGATGATGCGCGCGGCCTGCGCGGGCCGGTCGCCGTCGAGCCGCAACTCGGCGCTGCGGCGCAGCAGTTTGGCCAGCAACTCGGTGCGCGCCGGTTCGGCGTCGCGCAGTTGTCGCAGCTGCGCCAAGGTCGCATCGATGACGAACGCGGGCGGCACCACGCCTTGCGCGGCGTCGGCGCGCACGCGCTCGCTGTCCTGATCGATCGCGGCGGGCAGGGCGCGCAGTCTGGACAGCCAGGCGTCGGCGTCTTCGGCCTGGTCGATGCGGTGCACGTCGCGCAGCAGTTCGGGAATTTCGTGATACGCGCCGTTGCGCTGGCTCAAGGCATACGGCCGCGACGCGGTGGGTTGGCCGTAGCCGAACCGCTGCGCGCCCTGCACGTGCAGGGCGCTCAGGTAACGAGCGGTGTCGAGGTGCACCGCGGCGGCCGGGTCGAGCGCCGCGCGCTCGATCGCGTCGAGTTCGCGCAGGAACCCGGCTTGCTCGCGGCCGTAGCGTTCGCGCGCCGGCGCGGAGCGGTCGTCGATCCGGTGGCGGGCGTCGGCGCGTTCGGAATGATCCAGACCGAATACGCTCACGCTCTGCGGCGAGTCGCGCAGGCGCGCGCGGTACATGCGTTCGAACAGCTCGGACAACGTCGCCTGCGCGGCGTCCGCTGAGGTATCGCTGGCGCGGGCGACGGTATCGCCCGGCGTCGCGCAGCCCGGCAAGGCGGCCGCGACCGCGGCCGACAACGCGGCAAGAGTGAATTGGCGACGGTTCAAGACGGCCTCCGCAAGCGGCGAAGCGCGCGAACGGCCGGCGATGCCGACACTTGCTTCGACCGCTCCGGCGGCCGCGCCGGATCGCGCGGCCCTGCGCCGATCCTAGTGAGCCGGCCTCGGCGCGGACAACGAAAATATCCGCGCCGACCCATAAGGCGGAGTTATGCCAGCGGCGCCGCCGGCCTTATGGATTTTGCTTGGGCTTGCTGTGCCACAGCGCGTTGACGATGATCCATTTGCCGTCGAACCGGCCCATATGGAAGTAGTCGACGAACCACGGCGTTTCCAACCGCACCGAAGCCGCTTCGGCGGTGACATCGAGCACCTTGCAGCTGCGGTCCCACTGCGCCTTCGGCGTCTTCAACGCGCCCTGCCTGGTCAGCGCGACCAGTTCTTCCTTCGACATCCGGCGCAGGCCGAGCCGCTCGTACGGGGTATCGCCGATCACCTTGCGCTTGGCCAGATCCGGATGCAGCGCGCGGGCGACGCGTTCGGGATCGCCTTCGAGCTGGCCGTCGACGTAGTCGAAGCAGGTCGCTTCGATTGCGGCGAGGGTGGCCGGATCGGCCACGGGCAAGCTGGGAGCGGCCGCGCCGGCGGCGGCGAGCATTAGCGAGAACGCGGACATCATGGTCTCCGTTGCCCAATGGGTTGGACGCCATTAGCGATGATGACGGTCGCGCCCGCCAGTGCGAAAAGTCCCGGTGGATGCGTCGGCGTTGCGGTTTACTTCAAAGGCCAGACATGAAACTGCGCGTCACAGCGCTTGTCTACTTGGATCGCGCCCCAGGGCCAGAAGTCGCGCAGAACCTCCGCGTGTGGGTGGCCGAGTTTTTTGTGATGCGGATCCGAGCAGAACACATTGACGGGAGCCCCAATCGCAGCAGCCACGCCTTGATGCCAATTGTTGAGCGCTCCGTGATGCATCACTTGGAAAACGCAAGTACGCTCGATGCGATGCGGGCCGAGATAGTCGATCAAACTTTTCAAGCGCAGATCGTTATCCAGATAGCCGTCGCCGCAATACAACACAGCCCCTTTGCCAGGATCGTCGTAGAAGCATTTCCACATGCCGATCCCGTACCCCAAGTAGCCGTTGAGCCGACCTTCCGTGCGAAATCTCCCGGCGGCAAGAGGACCGCCGTACAAAAACAGGGAAATTTCATTACGCGCTTGGCCCGATTTGCCGAATGTTTTGTCGTACAGGCACTTCAACTTCGCCAGCGCGGCCTCTCTGGCCACATCGGTAGTCGCGTTAACAAGCTCGTCCGCGTCTTGGCGGGCTTGCGAAGTGAACGCCCCAGTGGCCTTGGCCCGGTGCTCGGCGTCGTTGTACGGCACAAACTCCCACAGATTCTTCAACCTCAGATTCTGCCCTTCCGCGAGCATCGCCACCGAAGCGATGGCGCCATCCGGCGGCGCCAACGCCGGGTCGCCGTCATCGCCGGATGCCGGTGGCGGATTCTCCTCGACCTCGTAATCCAGATCCCATGCGTCGGAGTCGCGCGAGGGAGGGTCCTCCGTGGCGTCCTGGTCTGGCCGGTCGTCCGGCTCGCCGCCGTCTATGGCTCGGCCGCGGCTGGGAGGGACGAACAATACTCGCCCTATTCCTTTTACGTCCGCTCCCCGCAGATATCGCACCGGATTCAGTAAGAACCGCATCAATGGCTCATCCGCCTCGGCGCCCTCGTGCAGGCCGATCAGTATCCGGTCGCATAACGGAACATACGGAAGCAGGAGAATTCCCACTTTCTTACGTTGAAGCAGCCGGACTATTCCGCTGATATGGTCCTTGTCGAAATGCGAGAGGACCACCAACCCCAAGTCCGCCTGGTCGGAGCGATCAGCGCACAAGTTACCTATCGCAACCTCGACCAGAGCTTGCTCGGAAGTAGTTCCGCAGTCGTAGACCCAGTCGAATTTTATGTTCGGCCCCATGCCCATCCAGAGCCCGTGCTGGTACTGGCCTATGTCGCCGCTGGCGAACAATCCTTGACCGACCGGATGAAACTGAAACCTTGCGCCGAATGGGTAGTCCATTGCCCGATGCTCCTGGTCTTTTAAGCGCCAACGCCGCCAGCTTCGCGGTACCATGTCCTTGCGTTCGCTTGCCCGGCATCAATCCAAGCCGGACACCCAACCCAGTACCGATTCACCCGCAGATGTTTATCAGGAAATTCTGCCGAAATCGTGCTTGGCACCTACGTACCCGACTAACGGCATGACATCGATCATGCATCTAACGACAGTTCCGCAATTTTGGTGCCGTTTTATTTGAAGCAGCGGCTTGATACACACTTCCCACCTCTCCCGGAGCCATAGTGACCGCCTCTGCTCGTCTCACCGCCGCGCCGCTGTCGTTGTGCCTGGGCCTACCCGCCGCCGCGGCCGATGCGCCGTCGGCCGTCGTCACCGACGCGCCGATCCAGCAACTGCGCATCTACGAACTGTTCGACAACAGCAAGGACCGCTTCCACGCCCGTTTCCGCGATCACGCCGCGCGGATCATGCGCCGCCACGATTTCCGCATCGTGGCGATGTGGGAAACCCGCAACGAGGACCGCACCGAGTTCGCCTATCTGCTGCAGTGGCCGGACGAAGCGACCATGCGCGATCGCTGGAAGCGCTTCATGGCCGATGAGGAATGGGCGCGGATCAAACGCGAAACCCGCACGCCCGAGCCGATCATGGGCCGGATTCAAGACCGCACGCTGCGGCCGGTGGACTACTCGCCGTCGCGCTCGTTGCTGGATTGAGCAGGCCGCAGCGCGTACGGCGGCACCACGTTGACAGCCGCGCCATCACGTAATAGTTTTAGTTACATGAAGAACCCGGAACGCCTGTCCGTCACCCTGCACGTGCTGCTGCACATGGCCGAACAGCCCGAGCGGGCGATGACATCGGAGGAGATGGCGGCCTGCGTGGGCACCCACCCGGTGGTGATCCGGCGCAGCTTCGCCGGTTTGCGCGAGGCCGGGGTGGTCCAGTCGGTCAAGGGCCACGGCGGCGGTTGGCGGCTGGCGCAGCCGCCCGACCGGCTCACCCTGGCGCAGATCCAGCAGGCCCTGGGCGAGCGGATGGTGCCGTTGGCGGCCAAGCAGCCCGAGCCGCAATGCCTGGTGGTGCGCGCGGTGATCGACGTGCTCGACGAGGCGATGCGCGAAGCCGAACAAGTGCTCGACCGCCGCCTGGCCTCGCTCACCCTGGCCGATCTGGCCGCGCACACCGAACGCCTGCACGGCCGGCGCCATATGCAAGGAGGTCGCCATGGAACATGACGTGATCGTGGTCGGCGGCGCGTTCGCCGGCCTCAGCGCGGCGCTGCAGCTGGCGCGCGCGCGCCGGCGGGTGCTGGTGATCGACTCGGGCCTGCCGCGCAACCGCTTCGCC
The DNA here is from genome assembly GCF_036961695.1 of Pseudomonas sp. CGJS7. Classification (NCBI taxonomy): domain Bacteria; kingdom Pseudomonadati; phylum Pseudomonadota; class Gammaproteobacteria; order Pseudomonadales; family Pseudomonadaceae; genus Pseudomonas; species Pseudomonas sp. CGJS7. The sequence continues at coordinate 31,589 of NZ_JBAMDI010000031.1, forward strand.
GCGCATGCGCACGGCATCCTCGGCCACGACGGCAAACCGCCCGCGCAAATTCTCGAGGAAAGCCGCGCGCAGTTGCTCGCCTACCCGAGCGCGCGTGTGCTGCACGCCACCGCAGCGACGGCGAACCCGGTCGACGGCGGCTTCGCGGTCGCGCTGGACGGCGGCGGCGTACACACCGCCGCGCGCCTGATCCTGGCCGGCGGCATTCGCGATGTATTGCCGGCGCTGGACGGACTGCGCGAACGCTGGGGCGTGTCGGTGCTGCATTGCCCGTATTGCCATGGCTATGAAGTCGCCGACCGGCCGCTAGGCGTGCTCGCCGCGCACGCGTTGTCGGCGCACCAGGCCGCACTGATTCCGGACTGGGGCCCGACCACCTATTTCACCCAGGGCGAATTCGAACCCGATCCGGAGCAGGCCGCGCATCTGTCGGCGCGCGGGGTCAGCATCGAACGCGTGCCGGTGGTCGGCTTGCTCGGCGTCGCGCCGCAACTGGACGGCGTGCGTCTGGCCGATGGGCGCACCCTGGCGATCTCGGCGTTGTTCACCGCGCCCGCCAGCACGATGGCCAGCCCGCTGGCCGAACAACTGGGCTGCGAGTTCGAACAAGGCCCGCTCGGCCAACACATCCGCGTCGACGAATGGAAAGCCACCAGCGTGGCCGGCGTCTACGCGGCCGGCGATGCCGCCAGCGCGATGCAGAACGCCAGTCTGGCCATCGCCGCGGGCGTGTTGGCCGGCGTGGGCGCGCATCAATCGCTGATCCGCGCGCACTGAGGCCGCCGGGCGCGACGGATTGGCCGCGCCGCGGGTCCTCGCCGCCGCCGCGATGCGCGCCGCGACGGCGAGGCGGTGCCGAGGTTACGGCTTCATGTGCGGGCACTGAAGCAGTTTATCGATCTCGTTCGACAACAGATCTTCGGTGCCCTTCAACGAGTCGGCCAAGACCTGATCGCGCGGAAACACCATTTCCGCGGCGACGTTGTCCTGAACGATGCGGGCCAGATTATCCAGCGCCACGGCGATCGGATCGTGCGGGCTTTGCGCGGTGGGAATGTCGATCAGGTGCGAGTCGACCTTGGCCGGATTCATGAAGCCGCGGATGATGATCGTGTTCTGATTGCGCACCGAGGTCGTCCAGATCGAAAGCACCACGGTGTACAGATCGCGCCAGCGTTCTTCGCCGACTTCCTGGCGCCAACGCTTCATCAGCGCCGACACCGCCTCCACCTGCGCGCGCGCGGCATGGCGCATGTTGGTCTTGATGTCCTCCGCCACGCCGCCGGAGAACTTCTCGAAGCCCTTGATGCTGAAACGCTCGTCCTCCAGGCATTGGGCGATGAACTTCAGCCCGGCATCGAGAATGCGCGCGCTCGACGCGCGCGCCTCGGCCGGCAGGTCGGCGTCGTCGATATGCTTTTGCGCGTTGCGCAAGGTCGCCGCCAACTCCTTGATCGGCGCGACCCATTGCTTGGTGTCGGAGTCTTTCAGATAGGGCGCGATTACGCTGAAAATCGCCAACGGGATATGGCTGATCGATTTGACCAGCTCGAAGATCTCCGACACCGGCTGCACGCTTTGGCGAACACCGTTGTCGATCAAGGTGTACTCGCCGCCCTTGCTGTCGTTGTTGACCACGATCACCGGGTCCAACCGGGTGGTCAGGTCGGCTTTCAGTATCGCGTAGTACTTGCGCATCGCGGTATCCACCGCGTACACCGCCGTTCTCGCCCGCGCACGCGGGTCCGAGGCGAAGGCGACCATGTCGAGATCGTGGGCGTCTATGCCCTTGTCCGGTTTGTAGAACATCTGGCTATCCTTAGAAACGTTCAACGGGAGGGTCGGCTTCGCCGAGGCGAAGCCACGGTCCGCCCTGCGGCGGACCGGCGGTCCTCGCATCGGACGAAAGCAATGGGATGGACCTGCGATGCTCGGCGCTCCCCGCGCCGCACGCATCGGATTCAAGCGCGAACGATCAGTCGGTTCGGTAGTGTTCGGCCATGTGGTCGACGAAGGCGCGCAGCTTCGGCGACACGTATTGGGTCTGCGGATACAAGGCGTAGTAATGCCGCTGGCCCAAGGTGTGGGCCGGCAGCAGATGCACCAACTGGCCAGCGGCCAGGGCCGACTTCACCGTGTGCCGGGTCAATCCGGCGATGCCGGCGCCGGCCAACACCGCCGCGTACAGCGCGGCGATGGTGTCCACGCGCAAATCGCCGCGCAGTTCGATCTGACTGGGCTCGCCGCGCTCGGGCGTCAGCGTCCATTTGGCCGGCGCGCGCGCCGGCGAGAATCCGATCAAGTCGTGTTGCGCCAGTTGCGCGACCGTGCGCGGCAAGCCGCGCCGGGCCAGATACGCGGGCGCGGCGACCAGAACGATGTCGGATACGGTCAGTACCCGGGCCATCAGGCTGGTGTCGGCCAGGGTCGGGCTGATCCGCAAGGCCACGTCGAAACCTTCCGCGACGATGTCGACGTAACGGTCGCTGCACGACAAGTCCAGTTGCAGATCCGGATAGCGCTTTTGCAAGCCGGGCAACCAATCGGCCAGCTCCAGCGCGCCGATCGCCAGCGGCGCGCTGACGCGCAGACTGCCGGCGACTTTTTCCTGCTCGCCGGCGATCGCGCGGCCGGCCGCTTCCACCCGCTTGAGCACGTCCAGGCAGGCCGCGTAATACAGCTCGCCCGCCGCGGTCAGGGTGAAGTTGCGGGTATTGCGCTTGAGCAACTGCACGCCGAGCTCATGTTCGAGCTGCTTGAGTTGGCGCGAGACCGTCGAATGGGTGGTGCCGAGCCGCTCGGCGGCCGCGCTGAAGCCTCGCGCGTCGACGATACAGTGGAATATCCGCATAGCATTCAACTGATCCATGTCGGGCTCGGTCGTGGCTGTAGCTGTGGCTGATCGGGTCTGAGCGGGGCGGCGCGCTCGCGCATCGGCCGCACCGCTCAGCGGAAGCGGACTCAGCGCAGCGGCAGCGCCAGGATGTCCGCGGTGGTCATCACGTCACCGAAGGTGTCCTCGATCTCGGCCAGGGCCGCCCGGTGCAGCGAATCCTTGTCGATAGTATCGCCATCCACGCGGGCGATGGCGCGGGTGGCCGAGGCGTCGGAAGCGACCAGCACCTGATAGCCCAGCGGCGCGGCATCGCGCGCGGCGCCGGCGACGCAGGCATGGGTCATCAGGCCGGCGATCACCACCGTCTTGATCCCGCGCGCCTTGAGCTGCCGGTCGATGTCGGTGCCGGCGAATACGCTGACGTTGCGCTTCTGCACCACCGTGTCGTGAGCGCGCGGTTGCATCTTGGGGTGGAACTTGACGGTCTCGCCGTCGATCGCGAACACCGCCGATCCGGCCGGCGCGATGTGCTGGATCTGGAACACCGGCAGTTTCTGCTTGTCGGCGAACTCGATCAGCCGCTGCGCGTTGGCCATGGCCTTTTCGCCGTCGGGGATCGGCATCTTGCCGTTGAAGTACTCGTTCTGGAAATCGATCACGATCAAGGCGGTGCTGGCGCGATCCAGGCCGGTCAAGGGCGTGGCGCCGGACATCGCGCGGATGGTCGGGTTGCGCGTCGGCGCGGCGTCGGCCGCCGCGGCGTTGGCGATGCCGGCCGCGGCCAAGGCCACGCCCGCGATCAGGGCGCGCATCGCGCGCGACAAGGCGGAAGCTTGGCGAGTGCACCCGCCCGCGGCGAGTTCGAGGGTATTGGAATAAGCGAGGCTGGACATGCGCTGCACCTTGTGGGGTTATCGACAGGCGCGCAGCTTAGGTCCGCCCGGATCGGCGCAACAACGCCAGGGCGAGCACATGATTTGTTCGTGGCGTGCACAAGTCTGACGATCGCTTGCGCGCGCCGGTAGTTTCAGCTCAACGCCACCACGACGTCGCCGTTGGTTTGTTCGCCCCGCAGTATCCGCCGCGCCACCGGCGCGTCGGCGTCGATCAACTCGGCCGCGGCTGTAGTGGCCAGGAAACCGGCGCCCAAGGTCTGGCGCGGCAGGATCTCGCCTTGCCGCCACTGCGGCGGCACGGTATCGAATTGCGCGTACAACCGATGATCGAACTCGGCGGTGGCATGCACTTGCCCGTCGTGCACGTGCGCGGTCGGGAAGAACAGCGTGCGCGGATCGCGCGAGCGGAACGACAAGGCCATCGGATGCACCCGCGCATCGCCGGCGCGCAGCTGGAACACGGCGAAACCGAAACCGGCGTAGTCGGGAAACCGGTCCCAGACGCCGTCGTCGAGACGGAAGCGCGGGTCCAGACGCGCGAACGCGGCGCGCTCGGGAACGAAGGATGCGTCGAACGCGCCGACCCTGTGCACTTCGAGGCTCGCGGCGGCCGCCACCGGCCCGCCGCCGCGCGACAGGTTGGGGAAGCAGGCGTCCAGGCCGTCGAACCAGAGCGCGCAGGCCGACAGATCGATGAAACGCAGATCGCCCGGATCGCCGCCGGCGACCGGCAACGGCAGAATCATCGCCTGCTCCGTCATCGAGGCCAGCCGCATCTGGTACGCCAGGTACTGGCGGTCGCCGCGCATGCGCGCATAGATGCGGGTGTCGGAGACGTGGTCGATCGGTTGCGAGAAGATGCACATGCGGGCGGGTCCATCGCGGTGGCGGCGCGCTGCGGGATGGAGCGCGCCGGGCCGATACTAGTACGTACTAGTACGAGTCGGCCAATGCGGCGTTCTCTCGCCGCGGCGGCGGCGGCATCCGCAAAGCGCGATAGCGGCAGACGTCGATGTCGGAATACACCACCGCGCGCCCGTCGGCGAAAGTCGTCTTGATGTCGTAGGCGCAGCCCTCGCCGACGATCTGGATCGTCGTCGCGCCGCCGCCCGCGGCCAGCGGCGCGCGCAGCGGTTTGTCGACGAACTCGGCAGCGCCGGCGCGGGCCACGGCCAGCGCGGTCACCGCCTCGTGGCTGCGGTTGATCACCTCGAAATAGCGGCCGCGCTCGGCGGAGGGCGCGGCGGCGGACAGCGCGAACAGTATCAGGACGATCATGGGCGACGGGCGCATGGCGGGGCTCCGGTGACCGATAGCGGGCGCCGATCGCCCGGTTTCGCGCATATCGCAGCCCGGACCGCCCCGCCGCCGCCAGCGATCCGGGACGAATCGTCGCAGCGCGGCGCCGAATCGTAGTCCGCGCGGCGATGCTTTGCGCCGCTGTCCGCCGCGCTTACGATGCCGATGTCTTGGGCGAGAGCGGCGAAGGATGAAGATCGCACTGGGCGACACCCGGATCGGCTTGTTGCGCTACCTCGGCCTGTGGACGGCGGTGGTGGTGGTGTTCGCGCTGCAGGCCATGGTCCACGACGCGTTCTTCGCCGAGACCTGGTCGATCTTCGACTACCTGCGCTGGTCGATGATCCAGTGGTACACCTGGGCGGCGTTGGCGCCGTGGGTGTTCCGCCTGGCCGCGCGCCATCCGATCCAGGCGCCCGGGCGCTGGCGCGCGCTGTCGCTGCACGTGTTCGCCAGCATCGCCATGACCGCTCTGGCCCTGACCATCGGCGCCGGGGTTTCGACCTGGTTCGAACCCAGTTCGTTCGGCGAACAACTGCTGCAATTCGTCGGCCGCCACGCCGCGATCGGGCTGCTGACCTATTGGGCGCTGCTGTTGCTGCAGCATTCCCTGCGCCTGCGCGCCGAGCGCGCGCAGCGCATGCTCCAGGCCAGCCAACTCGCCGCCGAGCTGGCGCGCTCGCGTCTGCAAGTGCTCAAGACCCAGCTGCAACCGCATTTCCTGTTCAACACCTTGCACGCCATCGTTACCTTGCTGGAAGAAGACCAGCGCTCGGCCGAAGACATGCTGCTGCGCCTGAGCGAACTGCTGCGCGCGTTCCTGCACGATTACGACGGCCAGGAGATCAGCCTGCGCCGCGAACTGGATCTGCTGGCGCTGTACCTGGGCATCCAGGACCAGCGCTTCAAGGACCGCCTGAGCACCCAGATCTACGTCGCGCCCGACACCCTGGACTGCGCGGTGCCGAGCCTGTTGCTGCAGCCGATCGTCGAGAACGCGATCCGTCACGGCATCGGCCGGCGGGTGGGCGCGGACCGGATCGAGATCGAAGCCCGCCGCGACGGCGACAGCCTGTGCATCGAAGTGCGCAATCGCAACAGCACCCTGGAACCCGACGCCGCGCCGGCCGACGGCGCCGCCGGCCACGGCATCGGCTTGTCCAATACCCGTTTGCGGCTGCGCGAGCTGTACGGCGAGGCCGCCGAGCTGCGCCTGGACATGCTCTGGCCCGAAGGCGTGGCCTGCCGCATCCGCCTGCCGTTCCGCGTCGCCGACGACATCGAAGCCGACGACGACGCGCCCGAGCACCTGCCGGCATGAGCGCGCGGTCATGAAACTGTCCGCGCTGGTGGTCGACGACGAGCCGATCGCGCGCCATGCGATCGCGCGGCTGCTGCGCGAGGACGCGCAGATCGAGCTGCTCGGCGAATGCGGCGACGGCGCCTCGGCGGTGATCGCGATCCGCGAGCGCTCGCCCGACCTGGTGTTTCTGGACATCCAGATGCCGGCGATGACCGGGCTGGATGTGGTTGCGGCGATCGGCGCGGCGCGGATGCCGGCGACGGTGTTCGTCACCGCGTACGAGCAGTACGCGGTGCGCGCGTTCGAAGCCAATGCGGTCGACTACCTGGTCAAACCCTTCAGCCGCGCGCGCTTCGCCGAAACGCTGCAACGCGCCAAGCAGCGTTTGGCGGCGGCCGACGACGGCAACGCGCGGATCCTGCGCGCGCTGCAAGCCTTGCGGCAACGTGAGGACTACCTCGAACGGCTGCCGGTGCGCAGCGGCGAGCAAGTCAGCTTCATCGCCGTCGACGACATCGTCTGGATCAAGGCCAGCCGCAACACCGTGCAGGTGCATCTGGCCGATCGCGTGCACGAGCTGCGCGAGACCATGGCCTGGCTCGGCGAACGGCTGGACCCGCGCCGCTTCGCCCGCATTCACCGCTCGGCGATCGTCAACATCGGCCGGGTGCGGACCATCCATCCGTGGTTCAACGGGTATCACGTGGTCACCATGGACACCGGTCAGCAGTTGCGTATGAGCCGGTATCAGCATCAGACGTTTCTGCGGTTGGCTACGACGCAGCGCGAAGACGACCGCGGCGGCGAGTGATTCGCGGGCGGGTCGCGCGGTGATCGCCTGCCTTCTGCCAAATCTGCCAGCGCCTCCGCCTCCCCCAGAACGTCATCCCCGCGAAGGCGGGGATCCAGGGCTTCATCTCGACATGACTCTGAAATCTCTGGATCCCCGCCTTCGCGGGGATGACGGTAGGTAGCAACGCAGTGATGGCGGTATCCGCCCGCGCAGCGATGCCGCGCCACCCACAAACGCGCCCCGCATCGCATTCATTTTGTTCCTGCATCGCCGTTGCTCGCTTTGTTACATCTGCGCAGCGAGCGCGCTCAATCGCGCCGGTACGGTCCTAAACGCGCCAGCCGCCGCGCGCTCCCACTGCTCGTTATCCATGGCACGGACTCTCGGCGGCCGCGACGCCCGCACGGCGTCGCTACGGCGCGGACGCAACGCCACCTCTACGCCACTACAGGATGGACTTCCGCCATGAATATCGAAATCGCATCGCCGCCGCATGCCGATCTGGGCCTGGACATCGACCGCTTCTGGGCCTTGGCCGACCGACTGCAGGAGCAAACCGTCGACCACGCCGGCGAAATGTTCGCCTTCGTCGAACGCGCCAGCCCCGAACGCCTGTACGGGCTGTTGGCGCAGTACCGCTGTTTCACCGTCTACTACATCGCCGACATCGCGCTGCTGATCGCGCGCCTGCCGCCCGGGCGCATGCGCAGCTTTCTCGCCGACATCCTGTACGACGAACTGGGCAGCGGCGATCACCGCCAGGCGCATCCGGAGCTGTACGACGACTTCCTCGCCAGCCTGGGCCTGGCGCAACCGGCGCTGGATACGATCGGGCTGGCCGACAACATCGCCTTGCTCGAACGCGCGCGCGAACGCCTGATCGCGCCGTCCAGCGGCGCCGCCTACGGCATCGGCCTGCGCGGCATGGGCGGCGAGTGCGTATGCCAGATCTACCTGGCGCGTCTGTACGAGCATTTGCGCCGCAATCCTTACATCCGCGCGAACGCCGAGCGCATCGACTGGCGCTTCTGGGATCTGCACGTCGGCGAACACGACATCGCCCATCGCGAGAAGCTGCGCAAGCTGATCGGCGAAGAACTGGGCGGGATGGCCGGCGATCACGTCGAATCGCTCAGCCAGGGTTACCGCGACAGCATGCAGGCGTGGTCGGCGTTCTGGAAAAACATTCACGATGAGGCGGTGCGTCCCGCCGAGAGCGACGCGCCCGCGCGCGCGCCGCTGGGCGAGGTGGTGCTGGGACCGCGCGAGACCAAGGCCGACGACACCATCGCCCAGTTCCATCTGGCCATCGGCGTGCACGATCTGATGCAGGCGCGGCAGTTCTATTGCGAGGTGCTGGGCGCGCGCCAGGGCCGCTCGACCAAGAATCTGATCGATCTGGATTTCTACGGACATCATCTGGTGATCCATCAGGCGCCGCGCGAGAACGGCGATGCGGATGCGTCGTTCGGCTCGGCGTTCTACGGCGAGACCGTGCGCGTGCCGCACTTCGGCATGAACCTCAACTGGCGCGACTGGAGCGAGCTGGCCGAGCGCATCAAGGGCCACGGTTATCGCTTCATCGATCCGCCGCATGTGCGCATGCGCGATCTGCCTGGGGAGCACGCCACGATGTTTCTCGACGATCCCAGCGGCAACTCGCTGGAGTTCAAGGCGTTTCGCAATCATGCCGAGGTGTTTGCGGTGATTTTCTCGAATGAGATCCGCGATATTCTCGGTCTGGAGAGTTTGGTCAAGCAGGCGGCGACGACGTAACTTCCCCTCTCCCGTTTCCGCTCCCTCTCCCGCTTGCGGGAGAGGGTTGGGGTGAGGGCACGCGGGGTAGCAAATCGCGTCGCAACTTCAGTTGCGCGCGCCCTCATCCGCCCTGTCGGGCACCTTCTCAGCCTTGCACTCCCTTCGGTCGCCGCAAGCGGGAGAAGGGCACAAGCGCTAGCTCACACGCAATAGCGATCCGCCACGCTCAAGGCTTCATCCAACATCGCCAACCCTTCACGCAACTCATCCTCGCCAATCGTCAACGGCGGCACTATGTGGGTCCGGTTGAAATTGACGAACGGCCACAACCCCAGCCGCTTGCACGCAGCGGCGAACTCCGCCATCGGCGCATTGGCCGCACCGCTGGCATTGAACGGCACCAACGGCTCGCGGCTGTCGCGGTCGCGCACCAGTTCCAGCGCCCAGAACGCGCCCAACCCGCGCACCTCGCCGATAGACGGATGCCGTTGCTGCAACTCGCGCAGCGCCGGCCCGATCACCGCATCGCCCAGCCAGCGCGCACGCTCGATCAAGCCTTCTTCGCGATACAAGTTGATGCAAGCCACCGCCGCCGCGCACGCCAGCGGATGCCCCGAGTAAGTCAGTCCGCCCGGAAACACGCGCTGCCGAAAGCTCTCGGCGATCCGTTCGCTGATGATTACTCCGCCCAAGGGCACGTAACCGCAGTTCACGCCCTTGGCGAAGGTGATCAGGTCCGGCGTCACCCGCCAGCGGTCGATCGCGAACCACTCGCCGCAGCGGCCGAAGCCCGACATCACCTCATCGGCGATCAGCACGATGCCGTGGCGGTCGCACAGCTCGCGCACGCCCTGCAGATAACCGTCGGGCGGCACCAGGATGCCGTTGCCGCCGACCACGCTCTCCAGCGCGATCGCCGCGACGGTGTGGGCGCCCTCGACCATCAGCGTATCGGCCAGATGCGCCAGCGCGCGCTCGCATTCCTGTTGCGCGTCCTGCGCATGGAACGAGGAGCGGTACGGATACGGCCCCCAGAAATGCACCACCCCGGGCATCGCCGGTTCGGCGCCCCAGCGGCGCGGATCGCCGGTGAGCGCGATCGCCCCGGCGGTGGCGCCGTGATAGCTGCGGTACATCGCCAGCACCTTGTGCCGGCCGGTGTGATGGCGGGCGATGCGCACCGCGTTCTCGACCGCCTCGGCGCCGCCGTTGGTGAAGAACACCTTGTTCAGATCGCCCGGCGCGACCTCGGCGATCAGCCGCGCCGCTTCGCTGGTGGCGGCGTTGGCGTGGTACGGCGCCAGCGTGCACAAGGTCTCGGCCTGGGCCTTGATCGCCTCGATCAGACGCGGGTGCTGATGGCCGACGTTGACGTTGACCAACTGGCTGGAAAAATCCAGCCAGCTGCGCCCGCTCTCATCCCAGAAGCGCGAACCGCGCGCGCCGGCGACCACCACCGGATCGAGCGCGCCCTGCGCCGACCAGGAATGAAACACGTGGTTGCGGTCGTCGCGGTAAGCGGGCGAACGCGCGTCGGTGGCTGGCTTGGAATCCACGCTGAGGTCCTCGTTGGCGGGCGGCCGCGGCCGCACGGGTCGTCTGAGCGGATGCTACCCCGGTTGCGGCCCGTGCGGATCGCCCGCGCCAACGCGGATCGGCGGCGATCAGTACAGTGCGGTTCCCGCGTTGTACGCCTCCACGAACGCCTGCCAATCCAGTTCGACTTGATCGGCATAGTCGAACGCGAAGCCGCGGATCTCTGTCTTCAATCCGCTCTTGCTGGTTACCACGTCGCTGACTTGCTTGTCGATGCTGTAACTCACCACCGAGCTGTCGTAATCCTGATCGGCCAAGGCATGCGCGCTGGCCAGGGCCTGGCCCAGATACCCGGCCGCGGTGTCGAGCTTGCCCGCGCTGTCGAGCTTGGCCGGATCGAAGTCTTCCTGGAACGGCGACTTCTCGCGCACGTAGAACGGCGTGCCGCCGATGCTGGCGTGGCCGATCAGCACGTCGGCGTTGCTCACCTGCGCCTTGGCCGTGCGCGCCACGCGCAGGCCCTGATGGCTGTCGTAAGCGCTGGCGGGCAAGCGGCCCGGCGCGGCCACGGCGACGGCGCTGACGGCTTCTTGCTTGAATTCGAGGATCGCATCGTCGCTGTTCTGCGCGCTGCCGCCTTCGATCAGCACGTAGTAACGCGCACGGCCCAGGCTGCCGACGCCGGAGCCGAGCTTCTGGCGCACGTCCTTGACCGTGTAGTAACTGGCCGGATAGCGCTTGGACTCTGCGATGGACGACACATAGCCCGCCATCGCCGAAATCAGGCCGCTGCGGGTGGCGGCCGATACCGCGACCAGCGTGTCCAGCGCCTGGAATTTGCGCGCGCCGCCGCTGACTTCGGTGTACTTGGACAGCAGCTTGTCGCGGGTCTTGCCGTCGGCCTTGGCGATGATGTCGGCGACCGCGCCGCTGGTGTTGTCCTTGCTCAGGCGGAAGCTGCTTTCGCCGCTGTTGCCCTTGAAGTCGGCCATCTTGTCGACGTAGTTGCCGACCAGGGTATCGATGGCCGTGCCGATCTTGGCATCGCTCACGCCGTTGTCGCGCCCGGCCAGCACCAGGCTCGCGGCGAGCCGGCGCAGATCCCACAGGTATTGACCCAGATACCCCTCGTCGAAGTCGGCGACCTTGAACACGGCCTTGCCGCCGCTGTCGCGCGAGGCGTCGAAGTTGCCCAGATGGGCGTCGCCGCCGATCCAGGTGTAGCCGGTTTGCGCGCTCGCATAGTTCGAAGCCGGCAAGGTGTTCATGTCTTCGAAAAACAGATGCGCGGTGCCGCGATAGAACGCGAACGGCCCGCCGGCCATGGTCGCCAGCTTGGTGTCGAGCTCGCCGCGGGCGCTGGCGGCGTAGGGATGGTTGTGGTCGCGGATGTGCTGCACGACCCAGTCCTTGCGCGCGCCGGCGGCTACGGCCGGGGCTTGGGCGCAGGCGGTCGCGGTAAGCGCCAGGGCGAGCAGCGAGAGGCGGATCGAGGACATGCAAACCCTTTCAAGACCAGGCCGCGGCGGTGCGGCGCAGTCGAGTCGATCACCCGCGTGTGTCAGTGGCATGAATCGCATCGGCCCGTCTCGTTCCGCCGCTGGTTCGCCCCATTTACGGCCCGCTTAGGTCAAGGTCAATGGGCAGAATCCGGGCGCCGCTTCGGCATGGCCGCATCCCTGCGCGTGGGCCAGGCCCGCGCCGGACACGCCGACCATCAGGCCGAGATTGCCGCTGTCGTGGGTCCAGCCCGCGCGATACGCGCGGCCGCCCAACTCCGGCGCGGGCAGCGTGAAGTCCAGGCCCATACGCGCAGCGCTCAATGCCAGCGCCCGGTGCACGCCGACGCTGCCGTGGCAAAGCGAATCGTCCTTGAGCCGGCCGAACCATTCCACGCTGCGCGCGAATGCGGTCGCGGCGTGGCCGCGTTGCCAGTCCTCCAACGCGTCCCAGGTTTCGGCGCGGGCCAGCAAGAATCCGGCGGCGCCGTTGCACCAGCCCAAGGAATGTTGCGGCGTGTCCTCGCGAGTGTCCGGCCATAAGCCGATGTCGGCGTCGAACAAACGGTCCTCGGCTAGCAGCGCGCGCAAGGCGGTCTCGCGCATGCGCGGCGCGTCCAGCGCGCCGGCCAATCGCCACAAGGCGAAGGCGATGCCGCTGCCGCCGTGGGCGAAACCGGTGACGCAGCGGCCGACGCCGTGCAACAGCCACTGCGGGCCGTGTTCGCCGTCTTGCGCGCGTTCGAGCAGGCGCTCGCCGAGGCGTCGCGCGATCGGCAGCAAGCGCGGATCGCCGCTGCGACGGTGCAAGGCCAACGCCACCAGGGCGATGCCGGCGGCGCCGTCGACGATATCGCAGCGTTCGCCGTCCCACTGCGGTTCGCGCGCGACGAAGGCGTCCACCGCGGCGGCCAACAAGGCCGCGTCGCCGCGCAGGACGGCGGCATCGGCCAGCGCAAGGATCAGCCCTTCCATGCCCGAATACGCGCCGCTGCCGAGCATCTCGCTGCGTTCGCTCAACAGCCGGCGGGCGGTGCCGATCAACCGCTCGGTCAAGGCTTCGACCGCGCCGTCGTGGGTGCGCGCCGACTGCCGCGACAGGAACGCCAGGATGCCGCCCAGGCCGGTGTAAAGATCCGGCCCCATCGGCATGATCGCGAACTCCGCGCCCGGGGTGCCCGCCGGCGGGCTGTAAGTCCACAGCACGCTGCCGTCGCTGTCGCCGGGCACGCAATCGCCGATCAACGCGCGCGCCGCAGCCAACGCCGCGTCGCGGTCGTCCAGTACCGGCGCGCTCGGACAGCCCAGCGACAAAGCCACGTAGTTCAGTTGTCGCTCGACCCACTGCGGATCGGCGAAGCGTTGCAGCCGCTCGCCGGCCAGTTCCAGCGCCGAGCGCTCGAAGAAGTTCTCGACCGTGCCGAACGGGCTGAGCAGATCGCGCCCGCCCAGGCTGGCTTCGAAGTACGGAATGTCGAATTGCAGCAGTTGCCGGCGCTCGCTCTCATACAGATGGCGCAGGAACGGCTTGCCGGCTTCCTCGCGGCGCAGCTTGAGCAACAGCGCGTCGGTGCGCGCCGGATCGGCCAGGGCCGGGTGGGTGGTTTCGGCCAGGAACAAACCGTACAAATAGGTGTGGCGCAGGATCTGCCGCGAGCGCAGACCGGCGGCGGCCTGCAACCAGGTGACGATGAATTCCCCCTGCGCGACCAGCGCCGCGGCCGCGTTGCGGTAGCCCTCGGCGAAGTGCGGCAGATACTCGGCGAACGCGGCCGGCGCGTCGCCCACCCGCGGCACCGGGCTGGCGATGGCGATGGCTTCCTGCACCCGCGACAAGCGCATGCTCGCGGTCTTGGCGTCCACCGCCACCTCGCGCGAGACCGGAGCGGCGACGCGGTCGCCCTGGGCGGCGCCGGAGAACACGCCCTCGCGGGTGCGCCGCAGCGAGACCACGCCGACGCTCAGCACCGACTCGCCCAGGCGCCGGTCCAGTTCGCGCTCGGCGGCCATGATCGCGATCGGCGACGGCGCCTGCCGTTCGATCCGCGCGGTGTTGGTGAACAAGGCCTCGACGTCGACGAAGAACGGCCGGCCGTGCGCGTCGGTGACGATGTTTTCGAAGTGGATGTCCGAGCCGCACAGCAGGTGCGCGACCGCGGTGCACACGCCGAGCGCGCGATAGAAACGCCTCGCGGCCTCCGCGCCCGCGGCGCCGCCGCCGCGCACGCCCAGTTGCCAGCCGTAATCGCCGCGGTCGAGCGAGCGCAGCGTTTCGATTCCAGGATCGGCCACGCGCTGCAAGTGCGCGAACAGCAAGTCCAGGCCGAGCCCGCGCGGCTTGTAGTACAGGTCGGCGTGTTCGAAGCGGTAACCGATGGTCGCGCGCGCGCCGCGGTGCGGATCGCCCAGGCCGAAGTCGACCCGGGTCGGCGCCTGCGCGCTGCGCGGCTGCAACGCGCTCAAGGCCTCGCGGTCCGCGCTCAGATGGCGCAGATGCTCGCGCAGGAATTCGATGAAGCCCGCGCAGAACCTTAGCGCGCGCGCATACAGCGGCGCGTAGCGTTCGCGCAGCTCGCGCGCCCGGTCGCCCTCGGCGATGTCGCGCAGGAACGCCAGGAACACCGGATCGCCGACCGCGGTCGCGGCCGCGCCGGCATCGGGCGCGGCGGCGGCGTAGCGGTTGAGTTCGAACACGAATGCTTTCTGGAACATCCAGCACAGCCGCTGCAGCAGGTACTCGCTGGCGCCGGCGCCGATGGCGGCGCGATAGTCCGCGGGCAAACCACTGGCGTCCAGGCAGGCGTTGATGTCCCCGCGCAAGGCTTCGGCCTCGGCGCGGCAGATCGCGGCGATGTAGTAACGGTCGAAATCCAGATTGCTCATGTCAGCGCGCACCCGTCGGCGCCGCGCGCAGCGCGGTCTGGTAATGGCCCAATACCCAGGGATCGCTCAATAAACTGCGGTCGATCACCACCGTGGGCACCGAGGAAATGCCGTGGACGATGGCGCGGTAGCGCTGGCGCTCGACCTGCTGGGCGATGTCCGGGCGCTGCATGCAAGCGCTCAACTCGGCCGCCGCGGCGCCATCGGGCGCCAGCTTGCGCGCCAGCTCCGGCGTGGCCAGCCCTACCAGGTCTTGCCCGTAGATGCGGTCGTACAAGGCGCGCACGTCGGTGCCGGGGCGTTGTTGCAGACAGGTCACCGCATGAGCCAGCTCGGTGGAGCCGTCGCGGATCGGAAACGCCAGCACCCGCAGCCGCGCGTCGCCCTTGTCGACATAACGCTTAAGCAATTCGGGCAGGATTTCGGCGTGGAAGCGCTTGCACGCCGGGCAGCCGTAGTCGGTCACCAACACGATTTCGTGCGGTGCCTTGGCCGCGCCCAACATCGGCAGGTCGTCGACCTGCATCGTCGGCAGCGGCTCCGAACGCCCGGCCGCCATCAGCACGAAGCCCAGCGACACCGCCAGCACCGCGACCAGCAACGCCCCGCCTATCCAGACCCACGGTCCTTTCATGTCTCGTCCTCAGTCCTGCGCTTAGTGATGATGTAAACCGGACACCGGGTCCGAACGCGCGGCGCGCGCCGCCGGCAGCACCCCGGTCAACACGCCGACCAACAGCGCGGTGGCCACGCCGTACGCGCAACCGGCCAGCGACACGGTGGGTTCGCCGAAGTAACGCGAGTTGGCGGTGATCGCCAGCGCCGCCAACGCGCCCAGCAACGCGCCCAGCGCGCCGCCCAGGCCGGTCAGCACCGCCGCCTCCAGCAGGAACTCCAGGAAGATGCCGGCGCGGGTGGCACCGAGCGCGCGCTTGATCGCGATCTCGCGGCGGCGCGCGTTGACGCCGGACAACAACACGTTGCCGATGCCCAGCGCGGCGACCGCGAACACCACCGCCATCAGCGCGCACAAACCGATCCGCACGCTGGCCAGGGTGCCGTCGAGGTAATCGCGCAGGCGCTGGGCGGTGACGACGATGAAATCGTCCTCGCCGCGCGCGGCATGGCGCTGTTTGCGCAGCTCCGCGGTCAGCCGCCGGGCGACCGCGTCGATGTCGTCGCCGGCGCCGAAACCGATGTGGATTTCCAGATCGCTGCGGCTGCCGTCGCTGTCCATCGCCCGCACCAGGCCGATCGGCGCGATCACCAATCGCTCGAAATCGAAGCCCAGCGCGCTGCCCGCGCCCTTGACCACGCCGACCACCCGGCACGAGCGCCCGGGCAAGCTCAGATCGCGGCCGAGCACCGCGGTTTCGCCGCCCAACTCGCGCGCCAGACTGCGGCCGAGCAAACATTGACGCCCGCCGCCGCCGCGCCAATCCCGGCGCGCCGGCCAGGCTCCGGCGACGCGCTCGACTTCGCCGAGTTCGAAATAGGCCGAACTGGTGCCGTAGATCGCCGCGGTGCTGGCGCGCGCTCCCAACGCCACCGCGTTGTTGAAGCCGCCATAGCGCAGCAACGGCGCCACCGGCTGGCGCGCGAACGCCCGGCTCACCGCGCGCAGGTCCTGTTCGGACAAGCGGTTGGCGGTGCCCAGCACCAGCGCTTCGTACGAGGGATCGGCGCGGACGATGGCCACTTGCCGGCCCATCGATTCGAACGAGCGCACCAAGGTCTTGGACAAGCCTTGCGACAACGACATCACCGCGACGATCCCGGCCACGCCCAAGGCCACGCTCAGCATCGCTACGCCGGTACGGATCGGAAAGCTGCGCAGCTGGCGCAGCGCGGCGTGGAAGGCTTCGGCCAGGGCGAAGCGCCACGACGGCTCGGCGTCGCGTTCGCTCGCGCCGAGCGCATCGATCTGGCCGGAGTCCAGGTTCGCGCTCATTGGCTGCGCAGCACTTGCTTAGGATCTTTGCGCGCGGCCTGCCAGGCCGGCGCTAGCGAGAACGCCACCACCAGCGCGGTGGTCGCCACCGCCACCAACGCGCAGGCCTGCGCGCTCAAGGTCGGCGCCGAATCCAGGCGCAAGACCTGTTGCAGCACCGTCGCCGCGCCGCGGCCGAGCAGCAGGCCCAGCGGGATCGACAGCAGACACAGCCACAAGGCTTCCAGCACGAACAGCCAGGCGATGTCGGCCTGGGTCGCGCCGACCGCGCGGCGCAGGCCGATTTCGCCGGAGCGCTCGTCGGCGGCCAGAAACATCATGTTCATCACGCCCAGCGCCGCGACCAGCGAGGCCAGCAGCGAAATCCACGCCACCGTCCGGCCCTGGCTTTGAGTCGCCGCGCGCGCGCTGTCGAGCAGGCTTTGCCTGGCCTCGATGCGGAAGTCGTCGGCATCGAAACGGCCGTTGTACTTGCGCAGCAAGACGCCGCGCACCTGTTCGCGCAGCCGCTCGATGTCCACGCCGGGCGCGGCCTTCAGCACCAGCCGGCCGCCGTCGTCGCCGGGTTTGATCAGCGCGCCGGCGCCGGCCAGCGGCAGGAACAGCGCATCGTCGTTGGAGACGAACTTGCCCGGCTCATCGGTGGCCTTGAGCACGCCGCTGACCGCGAACCATTGCCCACCCACCCGCACGAACCGGCCCAGCGGCGATTGCCGGGGAAACAGCCGCGCGGCGATGCGCGCGCCGAGCACGCACTGCCGCGTCGCGCCGGCGCGCGCGCCGAAGTGGCGGCCTTGGCCGATCACGACGCGGTCGATCGAGAAATAGTCCTCGCTGACCGCCAGCACCTGCGCGACCTGACGGGTGCCGGCGCCTTCCAGCAGGGTCGCCGCACCCGACAGTTCCTGCACCAGCGCCGCGCGCGCGATCCAGTTCGGCCGTTGTTGCAGGTCGCTCAAATCGCCGGGGCCCGGCACGAAACCGCCGGCGACGCTGGACTGGCCGCGGATCACCAAGGTGTCCTGGCCCAGGGTTTCGAAGCGCCGCCCGAGCACCTGGGCCATGCCCTCGGCGATGCTGGCGATGGTCGAATACGCCATCACCGCCAGCACGATCGCGCTGGCGCACAGCAGGCTCGCGCGCGGGCTGCGCGCCAGCGAGCGCGCCGCGTCGGAGACATTGGCCCAGCCGCGGCGCATGCGCTTGACCGCGCTCAAGCCGACGCGAACGCGGTCGATTCGATCACCCGACCGTCGGACATGCGGATGGTGCGCTGGCAGCGCTCGGCCACGTGCGGCGCGTGCGTCACCACGATCAGGGTGCGGCCATGCGCGTGGATGCGCGCGAACACGTCGAGCACCTCGTCGGAGGTTTTCGAATCCAGATTGCCGGTCGGCTCATCGGCCAACACGATGTCGGGCTCGCCGACGATGGCGCGGGCGATCGCCACGCGCTGGCGCTCGCCGCCGGACATTTCGTCGGGACGGTGCTCGGCGCGGTGGCTCATGCCGACTTCGGCCAACGCCTCTTGCGCGCGCGCCCGCGCCGCCGCGCGCGGGCGGCCGCGGTAGCGCAGCGGCAGCATCACGTTTTCCAGCGCCGAACAGTTGCCGAGCAGATGAAAACTCTGGAACACGAAGCCGATGGTGCGGTTGCGGAAGCCCGACAACGCCGCATCGTCCTGGCGCTGCACCGGCCGGCCGTGGATGCGGATCTCGCCGGCATCGGGCGTGTCGAGAAAGCCGATCAGATTGAGCAGGGTCGATTTGCCCGAGCCCGAGGCGCCCATCACCGCCACGCATTCGTGCCGGGCCACGTGCAAGTCGACGCCGCGCAGCACCGCCACTTCGGTCGCCCCGAGCCGATAGCTCTTGCGGATGCCGCTGAGCTCAACCGCGTTCATACGACACCACCCGCACCCGCGTGCCCGGTTCCGGCGCGGGCTGGCCGGGCGCCGGCACCACGATCAGGTCTTTCGCGCTGAGCCCCTTGCGGATTTCCTGATGGGTGTCGTTGGCGTCGCCCAACTGCACCTCGCGCAGGCTGGCCACGCCGTCGCTCACCACCAGCACCGCGCCGCGGGCGCCGCCCGCCGCGGCGGCATCTTCGCGCAGCGCGGCGATCGGCACGGTCAGCACCGGCGCGGCCTTGCGGCTGGGGAATTCGACCCGGCAAGTCATGCCGGTGCGCAAACTGGCGCGGCGGGTGTTGCGGATCTCGATCACCACTTCGTAATTGGCCGCACCGGCGGGCGCCGCGCCATTGCCCGCGGGCGGACGCGTCGGCGCCATCGACACCGAGCGCACCGTGCCCGGCAACGGCGTTTCGTCGAACGCCGGCACCACCACGTTGGCCGGCGCGCCCGGGCGGATCTTCCACACGTCGTATTCGCCCAGCTTGGCGGTCGCCACCAGCACGCTGGTGTCGGCGATCCGCGCCACGGTCGAGCCGCTGAAGCTCAGCGCGCTCGGCACCGCGGTTTCGCCGGGCGAGATGTCCAGCGACAGCACGGTGCCGTCGATCGGCGAGCGCAACAGCGATTTGTGCAGACTGTCCTGAACCTCATCGACCAGCGCGCGCTGGTTCTGGATGCGCGCGGTGCCTTCGCGGTATTCCGCATCGGCCTGGCGGTAGGCGGCGCGGGCTTCGTCCAGGCCTTCCTGGCTGACCAACTGCTGCGCGCGCAAGGCGGTGAACCGGCGCAGCTTGGACTCGGCCAGTTCGCGATTGGCGCGCTTGACCTCCAGCGAGGCGATCTCGCCGTCGCGGCCGGCGATGCGCTGGGCCATCTGCGCCTGGTACTGCTGCGAACGCAGTTTCATCAACGGCTGCCCGCGTTTGACTTCATCGCCCTGGCGCACGTAGATCTCTTCGACCGCGCCGAGCACTTCGGAGGTCATCGCCAGTTCGTTGCGGTACGACAAGGTGCCGTCGGCGAAGATCGTCGTCGCCAGCGGGTCCATGCCGGGATTGACCACCGCCACCGGCGCCACCGAGGCGACGGTGTTGCGCGCCATCAGCAGGCCCAGCAGCAACACCGCGGCGGACAGCACGCCGGCGGCCACCACCCAGCCGCGCTTGCGCGCCGCGGCGCGGCCCGGATCAGACATAGACGGGGCGTTCATGCTGCGACTCTCCTTGCGCGGCCTCGCCCGCCCCGACTCGGCCCAACTCGTGCACGCGGTCGCCCGGCTGGATCCATTGGGTGCGGTGAGTGACGATGATCTTCATGCCCGGCCACTGGCGCAGATGGCGCAGGATCGCGCCCTCGGTGGCGGTGTCGATGTCGCTGGTGAATTCGTCCAGCAGCATGATCGGCGCGCGGCTGTACAGCAGCCGCGCCAGCGCGATGCGCTGGCACTGGCCCGACGACAGGCTCTGCCCGACCGCGACCACCTGGGTCTGGTAGCCCAGCGGCCACTCGGCGATCTCGCCGTGGATGCAGGCCGCGCGCGCGCAGCGCTCGATCCGCTGCAGGTCCGGCTGCGGATCGAACATGGCGATGTTCTGCTCGACGCTGCCTGCGAACAGGGCCGGGTGCTGATTGAGGTACGCCACCGCCGCCGCGCCCGGCGCGGCCGCGGGTTCGCCCTGAATCCGCACTTGCACGTTGCCGGCATCGGGCAGCAGCAGGCCGCCGATCAGTTTCAACAAGGTGCTCTTGCCGCAACCCGACGGCCCCACGATCACGTTCAAGGCGCGGTCGTCGAAGCTGGCGCTGACCTGGTCCAGCACCGGCTTGCCGGTGCCCAGGTACGAGAACCCCAAACCGCGCACCGCGACCTGAGTCGGTTGATCCCACACCGGCGCCTGCGCGTCGGCGGGCGGCGCGGCATCGTCCAGGCTCATCAGGCCCTGGATCGATTCGATCCGGTCGGCGTTGATCCGCACCACCACCAGTTGCATGAAGAACATCTGGATCGCGCGCACCGACGGGCCGGTCCAGCCGAGCAGGAAGTAGCAATAGAACGCGGTCTGATCCGACAGGTCGATGGTCGGAAACGCCACGAACAACAGCAGCAGCGCGGCGATCGGCACCACCTTGTCCTGGTAGGCGTACAAGGCCTCGAACACCGCATTGAGTTTGCCGCGCGCCTCCAGCCAGTGCTGATGCTCGCCGAAGCGCTGCATCAAGCGGTCGGCGAACACGCCTTCCTTGCGGTTGACCTTGACGTCCACCGCCATGGTCAGGGTTTCGGCCAGGGTGCTGTAGTAGCCCGAGTACGCCAGCACCTCGCCGCCGGTCAGGCGCAGCAGGCGCTTCCAGCACAGCACCAGCACCGCGGTGGACAGCGTGGTCAGGGCCAGGAACAGCAACGCCACCGGCAGGCTTTGCACCGCCAGTACCGCCAGGGTGGCGATCAGCACGCCCGAGTCCAGGATCAATCCGGTGATCCGCGCGGACAGGAAGTCGCGCACCCCGGAAACCGAATTGACCCGCGCGATCAGATCGCCCGCCGGCAGCAGCGAGAAGATCCGCAGCGGCAATCGCAACAGGCGGTCGACGAAGCGCGTTATCAACGAGCGATCCAACTTCAGCTGGATCATCAGCGACACCCGCGCGCGCATCCAGTGCGCGATCACGAACGCCAGCGACAACACCAGCAAGCCCACGCCCAGGCCGGTGGCGCTGCCCTGCCCGCCGTAAGCCAGGAAGGTCACCGCGCGGCTGAGCAGCCACGGGAACGAAATGGTGGTGGCGACCGTCAGCGCGATCACGCTGAGCAGGAACAGCCACAGCGGCCAGTGCTCGCCGAGAAATTCCTTGAACAGCTGGCCCAGCGGCGAAGTCTTGGCGCCGGCCGGCGCGGACGGATCGCGTTCGGCGCCGATGAACACGCCGCTCCACAAGACCTGGAATTCGGCGAGCGGCACCCGGCTCTCGCCCGCGGCCGGGTCCAGCACCGTGACCGCGTGGTCGTCGATGGCGGCGACCACGACGAAATGTTCGCGGCGCAAATGCACGATCACCGGCAGCGCCACATGCCGCAGCGCTTGCACGCCGCCGTCGCTGGCGCGCAAGGCGCGCGGTTTGACCCCGCACATGCGCAGCACATCGAGCATCTCTTTGGCCGACATGCCGCGCTGGCTGACCGGATAGCGCGCGGCCAACGCCAACATCGGCATGCGCAGCCCCAATCCCGACAACAGCATCGAGATGCAGGCGTGGCCGCAGTCGGCGGCCGAGGTCTGACTGACGAACTTGGTTTTCGCAGGCTTGCGCCGCGATGGATTGTTCACGCGCTGTGTTCCAGGCAAGGTGCGCTCGCGCGCGCCGTCGCGCGGCCGCCGCTACGATCCGGATCGCGCGCGCATCCGCGCATGCGCAGCAGCGCGCCCGATGCGAACGCCATCGCGCGAGGGATCGGTCGGGGCCGCATCGCGAAAAAGCCGCCCGTTACCGCCGGGCGGCTCCGGTTCGGATCAGCAGTGGCCCACGCAGACCGAGTGGCCGTTGGAACAGCCGCACTCGCCGGTGAAGGAACACAGCCAACCGCAACCGCACACTACCGGTTTGCCGCCGAACAAGGCTTCGAGGTTTTCGTCCGAGAGTTCCTCGGCGAAGGGGACTGCGCTGGCGCTGGGATCTTGGACAAGATCGTGTTGCTGCAACATGGGGAAGTCCTCGGTTTGACCACGAGCGGATGCGCTGCGTGGGTCGATGCCCCCCTGACTTTCGACGTTGCACTTGTTACCACGGCGCATCGCGCGGTTCCGAGGCTCACGTCAAGAATCGTTTCGCATCGGATGTCCAGTGTTTGGTTTCGCAAACGTGATCGCTTAGAAAAGAATATTTCGTTTCTTGCGCATGACAAAAGCTGCGAACGGATCAGCGAAAAATTCGTTTGGCGAATCCGCTAGCGCCTATCGCATCTCGCATTGCGCCGATTCGGCATCGCTCGCACGCATCGCGGATAACGCATGCGTAACGCTTGGCCGCATGCGGCGCTCGATCGCGTTGCGCGCAACCACGACCCGTTCACAGTTCGCCGCCAGCGTGCGGCAGCGATGGATGCCGATCCGCTGCTCGCGCGAACCAATGCGGTCTAACGCGTTCGGCGAAGCGTGATTCAGACAACAGAAGCCCGCCACCGACCTCGTTAGTCTCGCCGAACCTCCAGTGTGCATCGTGGGATCGCGGCATGGTCGATATCCATCAGGTATGGCCGTACTTCCTCATGATGGCGCTGGCGTTCGCGTTCGCCTCGCTGCCGTGGTTCCGCAGCGCCGACAGCGCCGGCCCGCAACCGGGCAAGCGCACCGACACGCTCGACGGCCTGCGCGGATTTCTGGCGCTGAGCGTGTTCGCCACCCATGCCATCGTCCACTACGAGTACCTGCGCACCGGCGTGTGGAAGCCGTCGACCGCGCAGTTCTACAACGTCGCGGGCGTGGTGTCGGTGTGTTTGTTCTTCATGCTCACCGGTTTTCTGTTCTGGAATAAGTTGCTCAAGGCCGAAGGCCGGCCTGGGTGGAAGAACTTGTACATCGGCCGTGTGTTCCGCTTGGGGCCGATGTACGTGACCGCGGTGCTGACGATGATCTGCGTGGTCGCCTACCGCACCGGATTCCAATGGCAGGTGCCGCCGCTGCAGGCGATCGCCTCGGCGCTGGCGTGGCTGGCGCTGGGCATCGTGCCGCCGCCGCCGACCATCAACGGTTACGCCGACACCGGCACGATCCTGGCCGGAGTGACCTGGACGCTGTTCTTCGAATGGGTGTTCTATTTCTCGCTGCCGGTGCTGGCGGTGTTCGTGCGTCGGCGCAAGCACCTGCTGTTCACCGGCGCGGTGGTGGCGCTGTGCTTGCTCACCATCGTATTGGCTACTTGGGACGGAGGCTTCCAACCCGGAGTGAAACCGCGGCCGATCCTGTTCCTGGCGGTGCTGGCCGAACTGATCCTGATGCTGTTCTCCGGGATGTTCGTCGCCTCGCTGCTGCATGTCGGCGTCGGCGCCCGGTTCAAGCTGGAAAGTCCGCTTTGGGCGGCGGTGGCGCTGGCCGCGTTGCTGCTGGTGTTCGCATCGCTGCTGAGCACCCGCAACATCGGCATGCTGCAGCTGGCCGTGTTGTGCCCGCTGACCGGGGTGTTCTTCTTCATCCTGTGCTCGGGCAACCGCTTGTTCGGGGTGCTGGCGCTGCCGGCCTCGCGCCGGCTCAGCAGTCTGAGCTACAGCATTTATCTGTCGCAGGGCCTGGCCATGGTCGCGGTGTTCGCGATCCCCGGGGTCAAGCAGTACGCGCTCAGCGGCACGGTGGCGTTCTGGATCGTCAACATCGCCTGCGCGCTGGTGTTGATCGTGAGCTCGTTCGTCACTTATCGCTGGGTGGAAGAACCCGGCATCCGCATGGGCCAGCGCTTGTCGCGCAAGCGCCCGGCCGAACCGGCGGCGTTGGCGCCGGCGACCTCGACGGCCTCAGCGGGCCGCGATCAGTCCGTTGGCGAATCCGACGCCGCCTGCACCCGCAGCCGGTCGCCCTCGACCCGATACGCGAACTCGGCGCCCGCGCCGAGGTAATGCCACAACGGCCGCAGCACCGCTTCGGCCTTGAGCAGCACTTCCTCGAATTCGGCCTGCGCGTCCGACAGCCAGGTGATCGCGCCGCCGGCGCCGAAGGCGACGCTGTCGCCGTCGTAGGACAAGGTGCGGATGCCGATGTTGAGATCGGCCACCCGGTTGTAGCCCAGGTAACCGATCGAGCCGCAGTACACGCCGCGCGCGCTGCGCTCCAGCCGGTCGATGATCTGCATCGTGCGCTGCTTGGGCGCGCCGCTGATCGAGCCGCCGGGAAAGGTCGCGCGCAGCAGATCGATCAGGCTGCGGTCGGGCCGCAGCTGCGCTTCCACGGTGCTGACCAGTTGGTGCACGGTGCGGTAGCTCTCGACCTCGCGCAGCTTGGGCACCTCGACCGTGCCGCGCACCGCGACCCGGTTGAGGTCGTTGCGCATCAGGTCGACGATCATCAGGTTCTCGGCGCGGTCCTTGTCCGAATCGGCCAGACGGCGCGCGTACAAGGCGTCGCGCTGCGGATCGCGCGAGCGCCGGATGGTGCCCTTGATCGGCTTGGTCTGGATGCGGCCGCCGCGATCGACCCGCAGGAAGCGTTCCGGCGAGGTGCTGAGCACATGGCCGTCGCCGCAGCGCAGATACGCGCCGAACGGCGCCGCGTTGCCGCGCCGCATCCGTCGGTACAGGGCCAGGGGATCGAGCTCGACCCGGAAGCGGAAGTGATTGGTGAGGCAGACCTGATACGACTCGCCTTCGACGATGGCGCCGCGGCAGGCGTCGATGGCGGCCAGATAGTCGTCGCGGCCGAGGTCCATCTCCACTTCCAGCGCTTGCAGCGGCGGCGTGTGCTGCGGCGGCGCGGGTGCGGGATCGGCGCTCAAGCCCGCGACTCGTTCGCAGGTGGCTTGCAACCAGGCCTGCGCCGACGCCAGCCCCTCGCTGTCGGCGATCGCCACCGCCCAGGCGCGGCCGCCGGCGTGGTCGAAGGCCAGGAACCGGCGCACCCGCATCCACACCGCATCGGGCAAGGCCGCATCCGCGCCGCGGTCGCCGTCGAATACGGCCTTCATCTCGTAACCCATGTAGCCCACGTAACCGCCGCGGAAATCGAACGGCAAACCGTCGGCGTCGGCGACTTCGCAGCGTTCCAGTTCGGCTTGCAGTTCCGCCATCAGCGCCTGCCCCGCCGACAACTGCGCGTCGTCCTCGGCGATGCGGTAGCGGCGCAGGTCCGCGTCCTCGACCGCGCCCATGAAGGAGCACGCGCTGGCCTCATCGGCGATCTGACTGTCGAGCCAGAAACTGTTGCGCTGTTGCGCATAGAGCTGCGCGAACACCGCTTCGGCATCGATCCGCTCCGCGCCGGCGATCCGCAGCGGCCGCTGCAACACCTGCAAGCGTTCCACCAGCGCCGCGGCGACCGGCGCCGGCGCGGGCGGCGCGCTGACCGCGACCAGGGCGCGGCGGCGATGGTGGCGGGCCAGGTCGCGGAAGTTGGCGATCAGGTCGATGCCGTGTTCGGTCAAGATCGACTCGGGGTGGAACTGCACACCCCATTGCGGCCGGCGCAGATGGCGCAGGGCCATGATCAGCCCGTCCTGGCTGTGCGCGGTCGCGCGCAGCGGCTCGGGCAAGGGCGAGGCGGCGATCAGCGAGTGATAGCGCACCACCGGCAGCGGCGAGGGCACCCCGGCGAACAGGTCGCGGCCGTCGTGCAGCACCTGGGCGATGCGGCCGTGCACCGGTTCGGGCGCGTGGGCGATGCGGCCGCCGTGGGCGTGGGCGATGCCCTGGAAGCCCAGGCACACGCCCAGCAGCGGCAGCGCCGAGCGTTCGATCGCCTGGCGCGAAACGTGGAAATCGGCCGCGCGGGTCACGCTGCCCGGCCCGGGCGAGATCACGATGCAGTCGTAGCGGTCGTCGGCGCGCAGCTCGTCCCAGTCGTGTTCGTCGGTGCGGACCACGCACGGCGCATCGCCGAACGCCCGGCCGATCTGGTCGGCGAGGTTCCAGGTGAACGAGTCGTGGTTGTCGATCAACAGGCAGCGCATGATCCGGCTATTGTCGTACAAACCCGGGCGCTGGACCTGTTGAGCGCAGCGCCGGCCGGCTGGACGGCCGCCGCTCAGTCCGCCGAACGCAGGATGCAGGCGATGCTGCGCACGCCGCCGTCCTCGCCGTGGCAGTCGACCGCGAAGCGCTGCCCGGCGCGCACGCCCGGCGCCAGGGTCTGCGCGGCGGCGAACACCAGGCCGCGCGGCTCGACCCGGATCAGGCGCATGGCCTCGAAGCCGAAGAACCGCCGCACTTGCGGGAACAAGGCCTTGTACAGACTTTCCTTGGCCGAAAACGCCGCCGCCAGGCCGAACGGGAAGTCCTCGAAGCCGGCGCGGATCAGCGCTTCTTCGTCGGCATCGACGACCACGCCGCGGATCTGCTCGGCCAACTCCGGGCCGATCCCGCGTTCGATGTCCACGCCCAGGCCGATCACCTCGGCATCGCTGCTGGCGATGCACAGCGCGCGGTCGCCGGCGTGGGAGATCGAGGCGATCGCGCCGGGCGGCCACAGCGGTTCGCGGTCCGGACCGATCGCGATGGTGCCGGCGGCGATGCCCAGACGGCCCAGCGCGCGCCGCGCGCAGATTCGGCCTGCGAGGTATTCGCCGCGGCGCTTGGCCACCGCGCGTTGGAGCTGGGGTACGAAGGCGATCGCATGCCGGGCGAACAACTCATCGTGATAGGCGTGCAGGTCGAAACGGCAGGCATGGCCGACGAAACGGCGACCGAAGGCCTCGATCTCGATGTCGCGGGCTTCGCGCAGAAACTCCGGGCCTGCCGGAAGCGGTGCGGGAGGGGCAGAGGCCGGTACGTCGGCGGTCATGGGCGCGAAGACAAGGGGCAGGCGATCAGGATCGCACAGCGCCGACGACGCAGGTACGACAGTCGGCGGACGGGACCCGGCCGCTGGCGCGGGCGACGGCGAAGACTTCACCCCATATCGCGCCGACGCCAACGGGCGCTATCGCCGACATCGCCGCGGCCCTGGGGCGCGAGCGCAACGCCGAACGGCCCGCACGCGGCGGGCCGTTCGCGATGCAGCCACCCGATCGATCGGACTCAGTTGACGTTGGCCGCGCTCCAGGCCCGGGCCACCGCCGTGTGCTCGGCCGAGCCCGCGCCGTACAGTTCCGCCGCCGCCTGCAAGGTCAAGGTGCGCGCCTGCGGGTAGCTGGTGTTGCTGGTGAACTTGGTGGTCAGCGCGCGATAGAAGATCTTGCCCGCCTTATCGCGGCCGATGCCGGCGATCGCGGTATCGCCGTTGCAGACCAACTGGCTCGCGGTCAGGCCCGATCCGGCCGGAGCCACCGAGCCTTCGGCCAGCAAGTAGAAAAAGCGGTTGCCGACGCCGGAGGTGTAGTGCGGATCGTGGATGCCGCCGGCCGCCAGGTTCGGATCGAAACCGCCGGCCGGATAGCAGTTGAACGACTTGCCGTCCGCAGCCTGGTTGTACATCAGCCGGAAAGCCTTGCCGTCCAGGCGCGACTTTTCGCCGATCTCGTAGTCGCCCGGATCGGCGGCGTTGTTGGCGTAGAACTCGACCAGGGTGCCGAAGATATCCGAAGCCGATTCGTTGAGGCCGCCGGCGTCGCCCGAGTAGGCCAGCCTGGCGGTGGCGCTGGTCACGCCATGGGTCATCTCGTGTCCGGCCACATCGATCGCAACCACCGGTCCAAAGTTGCGCGTGGCATCGCCGTCGCCGTAGTACATCGCGTTGGTCAAGGCGACATAGGCCGCGTTGGCGCCCGTGGTCTGGCCGCTCTTGGTCTTGAAATTGACGTGCGCGAAACTGCGGATGCCCTTGTTGTTGTTGGACAGGCCCAGCCGGCCGTGCACGTTCTTGTAGTAATCCCACGTCACGCCCACGCCGTAATGGATGTCGGCGGCGACGGTGGCGCGATCGTTGACGGTGTGGTCGCCCCACACGTTGTCGGTATCGGTGAATTGGGTTCCGGACAGGAACAGCGCATCCAGGCCGGTCACCAGCGCGCCGTTGGCGTCGAGCACCGAACCGCCGCCGCGGGTGGTGTCGATCAGGTCGAACTTGGTCGCGCTCTTGCTGTCGGTGGCCAGGCTCAGGCTGCCGTAGTACAGCGACTTGCCGGTGCCGACCGCGGCCGCGGTCTGGATCAGGTCTTCGACTGCGAGCGTCTTGCCGCTGCTCGCATCGATGTAGTACTTGACCAGACCCGAGTGCAACTGGGTATCGGCACCGGCCAGCACGACCTCATACGCCAGCACCGGCTTGGCGCCGCGCGCGTAGACTACCGTTTGGTTCGAATAGACCTTGTCGACGCGGCCGCTGAAGCGCGTGCCGGCTTCGATCGCTGCATCGTCCTTGCTCAGGCGCGCCGCGCCGGTCGGCCGCAGCGCGCTGCGCAGGGTCAGCGACGCCGCGCGCAGCTTGCCGCGCGCGCTGGTGGCGACGGTGTCGCCGCCGATCACCGGCATGCCGCGCCAAAGACGGTCGAAACGGACATGTTGGACGCCATCGGCGTCGACGACGGCATCGCGCGCTTGGAACACATCCTGACTGTCGGCCTTGAGCAGGCTGCGCTGGCCGGCGATCAAGCTTTGCGCCTGCTCCATCGCCAGCGCGCGCGCCGCCGGCGGCGCGGCGTGCGCGACCGATGCGGACAGAGCGGCGATGGCCAAAGCCAGGGCGATGCGCTTGGGCGGATTGGAATGCGGATTCATTAGGTACGTCCCCTGATCAAGTCGTGCAAGCGCCGGTACGGCCGGCGAACCGCGACGGCGTAATGCGCCCTCGACGACATCTTGGTTCAAGAAAAACGGCTCGACGGCGATGCGCAAGCGGGAGTGTGCGGATGAAACTGCGACGGTTGTTTGCAGTTTTCGTATTTGTCATATGCGCATTTAATGATGCCGTCGTGAAGCGCGCTTTATGCGGTTTCTTAGGCAACGGATGCATGTGTGCTAGTGATGCAGATGATCGATGCCTATATGTTTTTCGTGGCACATGTAGTGCGTATTTAATGGCGTAGTGCGGGATCGCGATGGCGGTTGTCTGATCGCGTCGAGGTGTTTTAGGTGGTTGGGTGTTGGAGTGCGGTGGGGGCAAAAGCAAATCCCCCCTAACCCCCTAACCCCCCTTTTGCAAAGGGGGGAATGGTTCTGCGGGAATTTTGGGGGGAGGCGCAGGCCAATGATTGCCCCCTTTGCAAAAGGGGGCGCGCGCCTTGCGTCGGTCGGTGATCCGCGTGGTGTCGGCGCGGGGGATTCGCTCTGCCGGACCGGTACGAATCGTTCCGATACCATCGCCCCGACACTGAAACTTCCCAGCGCGGTGTGCAGTGTCCACTGGCCCCGCCCTTTAAGGATGATCCCGCATGCGCATGAAGACGCTGAGCTTCGCCCTGATCCTGGCCGCAACGCTGTCCACGCCGCTGGCGCTGGCCCGCGAAGCCGCGCCGCGTAGCGCGCCAGCCGGCGAACTTTCTCCGCAACGCCTGGCACGCCTGGACACAGTCCTGCAACGCTACGTCGACGACGGCGCCCTCGCCGGAATGGTCGCGCTGGTGCTCAAGGACGGCCAGCCGGTGTACCAACGCGCGCTGGGCTGGAGCGATAAGGAAGCCGGCCGGCGCATGAGCGTGGACACCGTGTTCCGGATCGCCTCGCAGACCAAGGCGATCACCAGCGCGGCGATCCTGATCCTCGCCGAAGAAGGCAAGCTCACCGTCACCGATCCGGTCAGCCGGACCATTCCGGCCTTCGCCAAGACCACGGTCGCGTCCGCCGACGGCGCCGCGGTCGCGGCCAAGCGCCCGATCACCCTGCACGATCTGCTGACCCACACCGCCGGCATTTCCTACGGCCGGGAGTCGGCGGCGTATGAGGCCAAGGGCCTGGGCAAGGCCGCAGGTTTCGGCTGGTACACCGCCGACAAGGACGAGTCGACCTGCACGACCATGGAGCGGCTGGCGACGCTGCCGTTCGTGGCCCAACCCGGCGAGCGCTGGGTGTACGGCTACAACACCGACATCCTGGGCTGCGTGGTCGAACGCGCCTCGGGCATGAGCCTGGACGCGTTCATCCGCGAACGCATCACCGGCCCGCTGGGGATGAAGGACACCGGGTTTTTCCTGCCGCCGGCGCAGCGCGAACGGTTGGCGGCGGTGTACGAGAACGATGAAGCCGGCCGTATCCGGCGCGCGCCCGAGGGCAGCCGCGGGCAGGGTCATTACATCGAAGGCCCGCGGCGCAACTTCGCCGGCGGCGCGGGGCTGCTTTCCACCGCGCGCGACTACTCGCGGTTTCTCGAAGCCATCCGTCGTGGCGGCGCGCTCGACGGCGTGCGGATTCTGTCGCCGCGCAGCGCGCGGCTGATGCACAGCAGTCTGTCCGGCAGTCTGTATCCGGAACCGGGGATGGGCTTCGGTTATGGCTTCGAGGTGACCGAGCGGTTCGGCGCCAATGGGCTGGATGGGGAAGGCGCGTATGGGTGGGCCGGGGCGTACGGGACCACGTATCGGGTCGATCCGGAGGCGGGGCTGGTGTTGGTGTTGATGTTGCAGCAGTTGCCTAATCGCACCGATGTGCATTCGGTGTTTTCTACGGTGGTGTATCAGGCGTTGGATTGATTTGGGGCGTAAGAGCAAATCCCCCCTAGCCCCCCTTTTTCAAAGGGGGGAACGGTTCTGCGGTTTTGGGGGGAACGCGGGTGGATGATTGCCCCCTTTGCAAAAGGGGGCACGCACCTTGCGTCGATCATCAGCCCGCGTCGTATCGACGCGGGGGATTTGCTCTACACGATCGCATGCGGCACAAACCGCGAAGTGTCCTGAGTGATCAACCCAGCATCCTCGCGAATCCCCATGCCCGCAGCCTGATCGGCCACCACCCAACTGCCGATCAACGGATAGTTGGCCACGCCGTCGCTACCGTCGAAACGCGGCAACGGATGCAACGCCTGACGGATGCTCGGCCCCGAGTACGGCCCGTCGCTGCTCAAGCGCTGGCCGTTGAGGTCGACCAGTTCGATATTGGCGCCCTCGCGCGAGAACAGCGGCTTGCGCACCCAACCCGGCCCGAGTTCGGCCGGCTCGGCCTCGTCGAAATGCGCTTCGAGCAGATTCGGATGGCCGCGGTGGCGTTCCCACAACAACGGCAGCACGCCCTTGTTGCTGAGGATCGCCTTCCACGCCGGCTCGATCAGCTGCACCTGCGAGGCGGCGAGCTTGGCGCCGTATTCCTCCACGAACATCCATTCCAGCGGATACAGCTTGAACAAGGTCCGGATCACCCGGTCGTCGCCGTCGGTGAACCAGCCTTCCGCGCTCAGGCCGATGCCTTCGATGCTCAGCTCCAGCGTGTCCACACCGGCCTGTTCGGCGCAGTCGCGCAGGTAGCGCACGGTGCCGCGGTCCTCGACCGAATCCTCGACCGCAGCGAAATGCACCGGCGTGGCGATGCGCTTGTCGCGGGCCAGGGTGGCGAAGGTTTCGATCAGCAGCTCTTGAATGCGGTTGTACTGATCCGCGCCCTGCGCCAGCACCCCGCGCTGGATGTTCTGCTCCAGCCACAACCACTGGAAGTACGCCGCTTCGTACAACGAAGTCGGGGTGTCGTAATTGAGTTCGTACAGCTTGGCCGGGCCGTTGCCGTCGTAGGCCAGGTCCATGCGCCCGTACAGATGCGGCTCGCCGCGGCGCCAGGAGTCGGCGATCCAGTCCCAATGCGTATCGGGAATCGCCAACCGCGAAAGCAAGGCCTCCGAGCCGACCACTTCGTCCACCAGCGCCATCGACATGTCGTGCAGCTCCTGCGTGGGCTGCTCGATGTCGTCCTCGATCTGGCGCAGGTCGAAGGCGTAGTAGGCGCGTTCGTCCCAGTACGGCTCGCCGTCGATGGTGTGGAAATGGAAGCCCAGCGACTGGGCCTGTTCGCGCCAGTCGGGGCGTTCGTTCGCGACGATGCGTTTCATGCGAGTCCGATGAAGTCGGCCGCGGCGGGCGCGGCCGTGAATGAGGCGGGCGGAACGGCGGCGATCAGCCGCCCCAGCCGCGGCTGGAACCGGAGCTGCTGCTGCGGCCGCCGAAACCGCCGCGCGCGGCCGCGCTGGAACCGAAGCCGGCGCGCGAGACGGTCATCGCCCGCGCCGGCAACGCGGTGTCGCCGGCCGACTTGCCGTACACGGTGCCGCTGGAGGTGCCGACCTGCTTGCCGTCCGGACGCAGATAGCCGCCGCTGCGGTAGTCGCGGTACAGCGGCGACACCCCGCCGATGTGGTAGTAGCTGCGGCCGCCGCTCATCGCCTGCGACAGCGCGTAGCCGACCAGGAAGCCGGTCATCGGCGGGATGAAGCTGCCCTGCTGGCCGTTGGCGTACTGCGCCGGCAGCGGTTGGCAGGCGCCGAACTGCTCGTTGCACTGCTGCTCGCTCTGGAACCGCGGCGCGATCTTTTCGTGCTCGATCAGCGCCTGGCTGTAGGCCTTCTCGCATTCCTCGCGCGAGATTTCGGTCTGCACCGAGCATTCTTCGCGCGAGGTCAGGATCTTGCCGCTGGGATCGTCGTCGCAGCCGACCAGCGCGGCCGGCATGGCCACCGCCATCAGCACCAGCTTGAGATTGCGCGAACGCTTGCCGCGAGCGGCATCCTTGTCGGCGTCGTGGGTGAAGGTCGTGGTCATGGCATCGCTCACGGAGTCATCGCGGCGGCGTTGATCAAGCCGACGCTGATCGACACGCCGGCCGAGAAGATGCCGGCGGCCACTTGGTTGTTGGTGATCTGCTGCGACAGCTTGGGCGCGCCCAGGCGCGCGAGCAGGAACGCGAACAGCTGCACCGCCACCGACACCGCGCCCCAGATCGCCGCGTCGATCAGGCTGACCGAGTTGGAGATCGCCGAATGCAGCGGCAGGGCCAGGCCGATCAAGGTGCCGGAGAAGGCGACCGCCGCGGCGCTGTTGCCTTCGCGGATCAGGCTCAGTTCGCGGTGCGGGGTGATCATCAGCACCGCCAGCGCGGCCAGGATCAGCACGCCGATGCCGGTGCCGGCGTAAGCGAGGAAGTTGAGGAAGCTGTGGGCGTTGATCGGTGCGTCCATGGGAAATCCTTGCGTGGCGATGCGGTGAGAGCGCGCGGGCGCGCTCAGGTGATGTCGAGGTCGGCGGTGTTCAGATCCAGGCCGATCGCGTAGGTGACCACGAATTCGCTGGGGCCGTAGTCCTCAGCGGTGACCAGTAGGAATTCTTCGCGGTCCAGCTCCGGCACTTCGCGCCGGTACAGCATGGCGTAATGGGTCAGATCGTCGTCGCGGCGCGGCGGCTCGTGGCGGTACAGCACTTCGTCGTAGATCACCGGCGGCACCTTGGCCGAGGCGCTCTGATCGCCGAACTCGCGGTACCAGGTGCGCCCGGCGTACTGGATGCTGTCGGCGCCCAGATGCGGATGCTCCTGGATGAAACGCTTGAATTCGGCCTGATTGGCCGGGTTCACCGTTTCCTGGAACACGAACGCCTTGATCCCTTCGACCTGGCCGCTGGAGGTGCTGACCTGCAGGTAGGCGTCTTCGTCCAGATAAAAGCGGTGCAGCGCGTGGCCGCCGCGCAGGTCGATGTAGCCGTAGCAGGGAATGCCCTGATGGCCTTCGGGCAGGCGCATCGTCCAGGCCTGCGGATGGGCGCGGAACATCATCGTGTCGAAGGCGACCCGGCCGTTGATGCGCAATCCCAACGGCAGCTCGTGCGCGAACGGCAGCGCCGGTTTCTCGGGCTGTTTGTTGTTGTCGCCGCCGAACAATCCCTTCAACCAACTCATCGCTCAAGCCTCAAGACAGGCGCCGCGGCCCGGATCACTGCGCCGCGAGCGAAGCCCACGGCACCCGCGCGCTGTCGATGCGCGCGTCGGCAAGGTAATACAACAAAGTGCCCGGCGCGATCTCGACATGATCGGGCGGATTGAGTACCGGCGCGGCGCTATGGCCGTCGCGGTAACCGATCCACAAGGCCTGCTGGGCGCGGAACGCGGCGGCCAGTTTGCCGGCCTGCACGGTCGCGGCGGCGGCCGGGATCTGCAAGCTGAATTGGGTCGGGCCGCCGGCACCGAGCCATTCGCCGGCCACCAGCGAACTGCCGGCGTCCTGGGCGGCGCGCGCGATCACGTCCACGTGCAGCGGCCGGGTGCACTCCACGTGCGGGTAATGGCTGCGCACCAGTTGCGCGACCGCGGCGGTTTCGAAGTGGGCGACGATGTGCGCGCGCGGCCGGTGCGCCATCACCGCGAACACCGCCGCCAGGGTGCGGTCGTCGTTGTCGGCGTGGACGATCACCCGCGCGGCGCGCTCCAGACCGGCGCGCGGGTATTCCTCGCAATCGGCGTAAGAGCCGAGCGCGACGAAGCGGATCTGTTCGGGCAGCGGATTTTCCGCCAGGCCTTCGGCGACCAGGACGATGCCTTCGTCGTCGGTGTGGGTGTCGGCCAGCAGCAGCTGCACCAGCCGCTGCGATTCGCGGCCGTGCCAGCCGATCAGCACGGTGTGGCCCTGCATGTCTTCGTAGCTCATCTTGCCCACCTGATGCCGCTTCCAGAAATTGATCAGACTCGCGCTGGTCTTGGCCAGGATCGAGGCGAACAGCGCGATCGCGCCGGGCATCACGAACAAGGCCGCGACCCAGCGCCCGGCCGCGCTGCCGGGCGAAAGATCGCCGTAGCCGATGGTGCTGGCGGTGGTGACGTAGTAGTAGACGAACGAATCCCAGCCCAGCAGCTTGGCTTCGCCGGCCCAGGCCAGCAGCAGCCAGGTCGCGGCCATGTGCGCCGCCAGCGCGGCGGCGACCACGCCCCAGCTGATCCGGCGCAGGTGGCCGCGCAGGCTGCGGAAGAGTTTGCCGATTACGATCATGTCAGCGCGGGGCCTGGGTTACGTCCGTGTGCGCGGCTTGCAGCGCCCGCTTACCGCGGGGGTGTCGGAGCTTTGGTCGCGTGGTCTGGGGAAGTCATCGAGCGCCGCGCCGCCTTGATTCGTCGCTGAATCGCTTTTGCCCGTCATCTCCGCGCAGGCGGGGATCCAGAGACTTCAGAGCCATGCCGCGATGAAGCCCTGGATCCCCGCCTGCGCGGGGATGACGGGCACCGGCACGGGAATGGCTGACGAAGCGCCGGAACGATCGGCGAAAACGCGGGCACGACGAACACCAGCGAACGCAAAGGCGGCGAGCGGCGAATTCACCGCCCGCGCCCGTGGCCCGACTCAGTCCTTGCGCTCGACCTTGTCGGTTTCCTTCACTTCCACCGCCGGCAGCGACAGCGGCTCGTGCGAGAGCTGCTGCACCGGCTTCTCGCGGAAGCGCTCCAGGATGTTGTCGACGCTGGTCGATTCCGGCAGCAGGCCGGCGTTGGCCAGCTTGGCGTTGAGGTCGCCGTCGCCGCTTTCGGCTTCCAGCTGCGCCGCCGCGGTCAGACGCGCGCCGCGCTCGGCCTGACGCTGCTGGATGCGCTCCAGCGAATCCAGCGCGGTGGTGACCTTGCCGGTGGCGCCGGAATGGCGCGCGGCGACCGCGGTCTGGGCGCGCTGCACCGCTTCGGTGGCCTTGACCGTGTCGACCTGCTGCTTGACCCGGGCCAGCTTGCGCTCGGTGGCGGTGATCGCGGTCTTCAGCTGCGAGATGCTGGCGTCATAGCTGTTGATCGCCTGCTCGTCGTTTTTCAGGTCGGCCTCGACCGTGGCCAGGCGCTCGGCGACTTCGCGCGCGAGTTGCTCGTTGCCCTGGCGCAGCGCGCCGGCGATGTAGGTTTCGTATTCGGCCTTCTTGGCGAAACGGTCCTTGCTGCGGTTGGCCTGCAGCTGGCGCTGGGCCATGACCTTGGTCAGCTCTTCCTTGGAGCGCACCAGCTCGGTGCCGGCGTCGCGGATTTCCTGATCGAGGATCTTCAGCGCGTTGGCGTCGACCACGGCTTGCCCGGCCTCGTGGGCGGTGCCGCGGAACAGGGTCAGGATTTTCTGCAGGATGCTCATGCGCTCACCAGATAGGACTTGAGGGCTTCCACCGCGTCGATCGCGTTGTCGGCCAGGGTGCGGATTTCCAGTTCGATCTGCTCGGCGCTGGAATCGGGCGCCATCTCGCCGAAGACGATGTAGACGTCGCGCTCGTTGATGGTGGTCAGGCCCAGATTGGACAGCGGGTTGATCGGATTCAGGCGCAGGCAGGCTTCGTTGAAGCCGGCCGCGTCGCGGACCTGGGTGGCCTCGACCAGCGGGGTGGAGACGAAGATCTCGCGGTCGGTCAGGGCGATGGTGATGCCCAGATCGCCGCTGTCGGGCAGGCTCACCTGGATCGCGCCGTCGGCGGTCGGCACTTCTTCGACATTCTCGGCGCCGAAGGAGGCGGCGAGGCGGGTCAGCAATTCTTGCGTGGTCCAGCGGGACATAGGGCGGTCCTTGAGGGTAAAGGCGGCAAGGCGCGGGGGGCGTCCGGATCGCGAAAGGCGCGCGGCGCGGGCTCGGGCCCGTCCTCGGCCTGCGATCATCGTCCGTGACCGTGCTCATGGAACGAGACGTTTATAGGGGCGGGCGGTGACCGACGCAAGGCGTATAGGTCGGAAGTCGGGGGTCGCCGAGTCGGCGCAAACCCAGGCGTGGCGCGCTTTCGCGCCGTATCGGCCGGCGCGGCGGCGGCCGCGGCGACGCCGCCGCGACCCAGCCCGCGCGGCGCGCGCTTGAGCTAAACTGTTCGGCGGAACTACCCGACCGGCATTCCCGGCCCGCATCGTCTGCCCTGGCGCAGACTCACGCGGGTCCGTTATCGGCGGGTCCGTGCAGCGGTCGCGCCGATCCCCGGTGGCGGCCACGTCGATGGCTCTATGCGTCCCGGCCGGGACGCACGCAATAGGTGGATCGTGCGCAATTACGACCTCGAATTCCTGAAGAAATTCTCGATGGTGATCGGCTTTCTGATGCTGGTGACCCTCGGCCTGATGATCGCGGCCTACTTCGTCCACCACCAGCTGCCGCAAGAAGTCGACCCGCGCGCGGCCCAGCGCACCGAGAACCGGATCGGTCCGGTCGGCGCGGTCTATGCCGGCGCCACCGGCGCGGCCTCGCAGCAGGCCGCGGTCGCCGCGGCGGCGGCCAAGGCCGCCTCGCAGGTCGCGTACGGCGGCACCCTCGACGGCAAGGTGATCTTCGACAGCCTGTGCGCGGGCTGCCACAAGTCCGGCGCCGGCGGCGCTCCGACCATGGACGCCTCGCACTGGGCTGCGCGCATTCCCAAGGGCAAGGACACCTTGCACAAGCACGCCGTGGAAGGCTTCACCGGCACCAGCGGCGTGATGCCGGCCAAGGGCGGCAACCCGGCGCTGACCAACGATCAGGTCGCTGCGACCGTGGATTGGATGCTGGAGAACATCAAGTAAGCGTGGCGGTATCGCGCTGACGCAGAACGCCGCCTTCGGGCGGCGTTTTTGTTTGTGGGCGCGGCTCGCACCACAGCCCGCGCACAGTTCCCCCCTTTGAAAAAGGGGGGTTAGGGGGGATTGGCGGCAGGTCGCGGTGATACTTCGATACAAGCAAAAGCAAAAGCAAATCCCCCCTAGCCCCCCCTTTTTCAAAGGGGGGAACGGCATGGAAGGGGGGATTGGGGCGATCGGGCTTGGCGACAGTTGATCTCCAAACCATTTGCCGGCACACGACGCAGCGCAACGCGCCTGCGGATAATGCCCACCATCTCCGCGCCCACCCGAGCCCGCCATGCCGCGATTCCGCCCCGCCCTCGCCTTCGCGCCCTGCCTGCTGCTGGCCGCCTGCGCCACCGCGCCGCAAGGCCCGCGCGCGGGCGCCGACCGCGTGGCCATCGGCGCCGTGCAAGGCCGCGGCGAGGACAGCCCGCTCGCCGAGCGAACCGTCACCGTCGCCGGCATCGTCACCGCCGCGCTGCCCGGCAAGGACAACGCACCCGGCTGGCTGATCCAGGACGCCGGCGACGGGGATCCGGCCACCTCCGATGCGATCTGGGTCACCGGCCCCGCCGCCGCCGGCCTCGCCCTCGGCCAGACGGTGCAGGTCAGCGGCCGGGTCTATCGCGCCGCGCTCGTTCCCGACAATCTGGAACCCACCCGCTGGCTCATCGCGATCGACGCCGAACAAGCGCTGCCGGTGAGCGCGAGCGCGCAGCGCAAGTCGCTGGCGTCGATCCAGCCGGTGACGATCCAAGCGGTGCCCGACTGGCGCGCACTGCAAGGCATGCGCGTGCGCATCGCCGCGCCGCTGACCCTGGCCGCGCGCAACGAAAAACTCGCCACCTTGGCGGTGTCGTTCGACGGCCCGCTGTGGCAATCCTCCGAACGGGCCGCGCCCGGCAGCGAGCGCGCCCAGGCGATCGTCCTCGACAACCACCGGCGACGGCTGGAACTCGCCGGCGATCCGGCGCTGTTGGGCGCCGCAGCCTTCAGCGCGCGCAGCGGCAGCGTGGTGCGGGCGGTGGAAGGCGTGGCCGTGCCGATCTTCGGCCGCGACGGCGTGCGCCTGACCGCGGCGGCGCAATGGCAGCCCGCGCCGCGGCCGCCGGCGCCGCGGGTCGGCGGCGATCTGCGCATCGCCGCGTTCAATCTGGAAAACCTGTTCAACGGCGACGGCCGCGGCGGCGGCTTCCCGACCCCGCGCGGCGCGCGCACCCAGGCCGAGTACCAGGCGCAACTGGCCAAGCTGGTCGAGACCGTCCATGCGCTCAATCCCGACGTGGCCGCGTTGATGGAGCTGGAGAACGACGGCTACGGCCCCGAATCGACCCTGGCCGAGCTGGTCGCCGCGCTCGACCGCGCCGACGCGGCCGGCGGCGGCGCGCAGGATTGGCGTTATGCCGCGCCGTGCAAGCAGCCGTGTCCGGCCGGCCTCAAGGGCCCGGGCAGCAACCTGATTCGCGTCGGTTTGATCTACCGCGGCCAGCGCGTGGCCGCGCGCGGAGTCGCCGCGACCTTGGAGGAAGGTCCGTTCGGCCCGCTCGCGCGCGTGCCGATGGCGCAGGCCTTCGTCGCCACCGGCGCCGGCAAGCGTTCCGGGCCGGCGTTCGTGGTGGTCGCCAACCATTTCAAATCCAAGGGCTGCGCCAACGCGACCGGCCTGAACCAGGACCAGGGCGACGGCGCGGCGTGCTGGAACGCCGACCGCACCGACTCCGCGCGCCGCCTGGACAAGTGGCTCAAGACCGACCCGACCGGCAGCGGCGGCGACTTGACCATGGTGGTCGGCGATCTCAACGCCTATGCGCAGGAACAACCGCTGCGCGAGTTCTACGCGGCCGGCTGGCAGGACGCGTTCGCGGTGGCCAAGGTCGATGCGCCCTACAGCTACGTCTACAACGGCGAGCGCGGCCGCCTGGATCACGCACTGCTGTCGCCGGCATTGGCCGCGCGCCTGCGCGATGCGGTCGAATGGCACATCAACGCCGACGAACCCGAAAGCGCCGGTTACCGCGACGGCGGCGCGGGCCCGTGGCGCAGTTCCGATCACGATCCGGTGTTGCTGGGGTTCGATCTGATGCCGCGGTAATGCCGCGCTCTTGCTTGCGCGGTCCTTGCCGATTCGCGGCCGCAGCTCGCGCAGCTCCTACAGGGACTTCGGGCACACACGCCGGGATCTGAATCCACAGGGGCTGCCTGTACCGCGACCGCTGAGCTACGACGCCAGCGGCATACCCGCCCGCGAAAACACACCGCCGTAACACCCCGCTCGGCCCGCCCCGTATCATGCGCGGCATGAGCACCCCCGCCTTTCCCAGCGACGCGTCCACCGCGCTGACGCTGCCCGGCCCGGTCGGCGCGATCGAAATGATCGTCGAGGCCGCCGAAGCGCCGGCGCGGCCGATCGTCGCCATCGTCTGCCATCCGCTGCCGACCGAGGGCGGAACCATGCACAACAAGGTCGTGACCATGGCCGCGCGCGCGCTGCGCGAATCCGGCGCGGCCACGGTGCGCTTCAACTTCCGCGGCACCGGCGCCTCCGAAGGCGAGTTCGATCAGGGCGAAGGCGAATGCGAGGACCTGCGCGCGGTCGCCGCCTGGGTCCGCGCGCAGCGTCCGGACGCGCAGTTGTGGCTGGCCGGTTTCAGCTTCGGCGCCTATGTCTCGCTGCGCATGGCCGATGAGCTGCAACCCAAGCTGCTGATCTCGATCGCGCCGCCGGCCGGACGCTGGGACTTCGACCGCATCGCCCCGCCCAGCGGCTATCCGTGGCTGGTGGTGCAGGGCGAGGCCGACGAAATCGTCGATCCCCATGCGGTCTACGCCTGGATCGAACGCCTGCGCCAGCCGCCCGAACTGGTGCGCATGCCCGACACTTCGCACTTCTTCCACCGCCGCCTGATCGATCTGCGCGGCGCGATCAAGAATTTCGTGCGCCCCCATCTTCCGCCGGAAACCGCTCCGGCCTGACAGGATTTCCCCACGATGCGCCCCGCCCCGAGCTTCGCGCTGCTGTACGTCTGCGCCGGCCTGATCGCGGCCGTCTGGTCGGCCCCCGCCGACGCGGCCGGTATCGATTGCGCCAAGGCCAAGAGCAAGAACGAGCAAGCCATTTGCGCCGACCCGGTGCTGACCGCCCGCGACGGCGAGTTGAGCGCGGCGTATCGGGCCGCGCTCAAGGCCAGCCGCTACGGCGGCGAGTTGAAGAAAGACCAACAGTCCTGGATCCGCGAACGCGACCGCTGCGACGGCCAGGTGCCGTGCCTGCGCCGCGCCTACGTGCAGCGGCTGACCGAGCTGGCGCCGGCCGCGATCGCCGGCAAGTTCGACTGGAACGGCGAATGGACCCGCGGCGACGGCACCTCCTCGCTGAGCCTGAAGTCCTTGGGCGAGGGCAAGTACGAGATGGAACTGCAGGCCAGTTCCGGCGCCAACACCGGTCTGTTGTCGGGCCGCGCGCGCGCGGTGGGCGACAACGAAATGCTCTACAAGAGCAGCGATGCCAGCGCCAAGTGCGAGCTGACCTTCCACCGCTTCCACCGCCAGATCCAGATCGAACAACAGCACACCGGCAGCGACTGCGGCGCCGGGCTAGGCGTGCATTTCAGCGGCCGCTATCTGCCCGGACTGGGCGAGGCGGTCGCCACCACCCATTGGAACCTGCTCGATCTGGGCGTGGTGCTGGCGCCGGCCAACGACGCCAAATTGCGCAAACTGCTCGGCCAGGACTACGACGCGCTGGTCGATCGGATGGACGTGATCGACACCCGCGCCGATCAGCAAGTCGCGGGCGCCACCGTCACCGGCGGCTACGTGCGCGGCCTGGCCAGCAACATGCGCGCGCTGTTGATGCAGACCGGCGACGGCCGCTTCTGGGTCGCCATCCGCGCCGAGGGCGCGGGCGACAAGCCCGAGCTGCGTTACTACAGCAACGATCCGGCCTGGACCGCGAAACTGCCCGCGAGCATCGACGCCTGGTCCGACGGCTATCAAGAAGCGGTGCCGGTGCGGCTGATGTCGGCCGGCGGCCGTTTGCTGAGCTCGCCGTGAGCGCACGCGCCGAACACGCCGACCCGGCCGCGGCGATGACGCCCTCACAGGCCTACGCGGCCGGCGTCGCCCGCGGCGATTGGAGCGAAGACCCGGCCCAGCGTCCGGCCCTGCACGAACTCGACCGCATCCACGCCGGCCTGCTCGATCCGCCGGCGCAGGGCCTGTTCGACCGCCTGCGCGGCAAGCCGCGCGAGGGCGTGCGCGGGCTGTACCTGTGGGGCGGCGTCGGCCGCGGCAAGACCTTTCTGATCGATCTGTTCTACGAACACCTGCCGGTGGCGGAGAAGCGCCGCACCCATTTCCACCGGTTCATGCGCGAGGTCCACGCGCAATTGCGCGCCCATGCCGGCGAGAGCGATCCGCTGGTGAAGATCGCCCGCCAATGGCGCGAACAGTTGCGGGTGCTGGTGCTGGATGAGTTTTTCGTCATCGACATCGGCGATGCGATGCTGCTGGCGCGGCTGCTGGATCGCTTGTTCGCCGAGGGCGTGACCCTGGTGACCACCTCCAACACCGCGCCGCCGAATCTGTACGCCGACGGCCTGCAGCGCGACCGCTTCAAGCCGGCGATCGAGTCGATCCAGCGCAACTGCGAGGTGCTGCTGCTGGACAGTGCGCAGGATTACCGCCTGCGCGCGCTGACCCGTTCGCCGGTGTACCGCGCGCCGCTGGACGCCGAATCGGAGGACTGGCTGGCCGGACGCTGGAAAGAACTGGCCGCCGGCTGCGCCCCGATCGCCGGGCCGCTGCGCATCGACGGCCGCGACATCCCCGCGCGCGCGCTGGCCGACGGCCACGCCTGGTTCGATTTCGCCGCATTGTGCGAGGGCCCGCGCGCGGCCGGCGATTACATCGAGATCGCCACCGAATATCACACTGTGCTGGTCGGCGGCATTCCGCTGTTTCCCGGCGGCATCCACGACGACGCCGCGCGCCGCTTCATCAATCTGATCGATGAGTTCTACGACCGTCACGTCAATCTGGTCTGCACCGCCGCCGACGCGCCGACCGGTCTGTACCGCGGCCACCGGCTCGGCGGCGCGTTCGAGCGCACCGCCTCGCGCCTGATCGAAATGCAATCGGCCGAGTACCTGGCGCTGGAACACCGCGGCTGAGCGGCGCCGCCGCCGACCGGCCGACACCGCTGGACGCTGCCGCCCGACTCGGCATCGGATCGGGCCGTTGCGTGTGTGCGCGGCGTGAGGAAGGGTGAGGACGCGGACGCAGCGCCGCTGCGTAACGTGGCGCGCGTCGGCGCAAATCGGCGCGGTGTGCCGCGCATCGCAGGCCTAAACCGCCGTCGCTCGCAGTCGCATGCGGCCGACAGCCGCACCGCGACTGAACCGTCGACGGCGGTCGTCGCCGCCGCGAACCCGGCGCCGCGCCGGCGCGCGCAAACTCGCGCTGCGCCGCCGCACGAAACGCGCTCGCCCCTGTTTTTCAGTGTTTTTTTGCGTACTCGCGGCACCGCCCGCGCGGCCGCCGCCGCGCCGAAAACCCCTTCCGCAGCAGGGATTTCCCCGGCGCCGCGCCGACCGACGGGCATGCGCGCGGCAAAAACCCGCATTTTTTTGCGTCCAAACTCTTGGCGGCGCGTCGAGCTTGCCCTACATTCCGCCTTGCCGAGGGGTTATCCAGGCAACCCATCCATCCAACGAGTACTACCGGAAAAAACTATGGCTACGAAAAAAACCGCTGCAAAGAAGAAGGCCGCGCCGAAGGCCGCCGCTAAGCCGGCCGCTGCGAAGCCGATCAAGGAAGTGCTGAGCAAGTCGGGTCTGGTAGCGCACCTGGCCGAGACCACCGGCGTGGTGGCCAAGGACGTCCGCGCGATCCTCGGCGCGCTGGAAGGCGCCGTGCACGCGTCGATCAACAAGAAGGGCGCTGGCGCGTTCACCCTGCCGGGCATTCTGAAGATCACCGCCGTCAACGTTCCGGCCAAGCCCAAGCGCAAGGGCATCAACCCGTTCACCAAGGAAGAGCAGTGGTTCGCTGCCAAGCCGGCCACGGTGAAGGTCAAGGTCCGTCCGCTCAAGAAGTTGAAGGACGCCGCGGCCTGATGACCGCCGATGCGGCGCGCCCTGGCCCGCCGCATCACCGCTTCGCCGGACGCCGCCTCAGGGCGGCGTTCTGTTTTTCGGGCCGGCCGCGGCCGGAAATCTGAATGCGTCAGCCCGCGCGCAGCGCAGCGCTTGGCGCCGCCGCCGCGCATGGCATAGTGCGCGCAACCGTCGTGGAGCGCGCACCGTGGATCCGATCAGCCTGGAAGACTTGGCCCTGTTGGATGTCTTGCAGCGCATCGATCAAGGGCAGCCGCCGGGCCGGCATTCGGCGGCCTTGCGCGAACGTCTGATCGAAGCGGCGCTGGCGCACAGCGACGCGGAAGGCGAACCGCTGACCCTCACCGATGCCGGCGTGGAGCGTTGCAAATCGCTGCGCCACCGCGTCGCCGCCGACGCCGAAGCCGCGCAGGTGCTCAAGGAGCGCGAAGAAGCCGCGGCGCAGGAGCAAACCGCGGCCGAGTGATTCGCGCAGCGGTCGCCCGCGTTCAGCCGGTTCATAGGCGAGGCGGCGCGAACCTTGCGCGATCTGTCGATTCCTCGCGCGCGCGATGCGCGAACGCCGTCGCGCAAGCTACACATAGACACAGATGCGCGGCGCGGATCGGCTTGCCCGAGCGCGAGCCGCCCCGATATCGGCAGGCATCGCCCTCATGCCATCGCCTATGACGCCCTTCGATCGCCACCTCTCGCTTTGGAATCTGACCGCCGACGGCGCGCCGATCCACACCCACAGCAGCGACCTGCTGCCGGTCCGGCGCGGCAACGATCCGGCGATGCTGAAGATCCCGCGCGATGCCGAAGAAAAGTACGGCAGCGCGATGATGCGCTGGTGGGACGGCGAAGGCGCCGCGCGCGTGTACGCCTACGACGACGACGCGCTGCTGCTTGAGCGCGCCTGCGGCGCGCGCTCGCTCGCG
The DNA here is from genome assembly GCF_036961695.1 of Pseudomonas sp. CGJS7. Classification (NCBI taxonomy): domain Bacteria; kingdom Pseudomonadati; phylum Pseudomonadota; class Gammaproteobacteria; order Pseudomonadales; family Pseudomonadaceae; genus Pseudomonas; species Pseudomonas sp. CGJS7. Next base: position 76,363 of record NZ_JBAMDI010000031.1, read on the forward strand.
CACATGGCGCGCAACGGCGAGGACGCGCTGGCGACCCGGATCCTGTGCGAGACCATCGAGCGCCTGCACGCGCCGCGCAACACGCCGTTGCCGGCCGATCTGGTGCCGCTGCGGCAGTGGTTCGCCGATCTGGAAACCTATGCGCGCAGCCATGGCGGGTTGCTGACGCGCAGTTGGGAGATGGCCCAGGAGTTGCTGGCGCAACCGCGCGAGGTGATGCCGCTGCACGCCGACATCCACCATGAGAACGTGCTCGATGCCGGTGCTGCGCGTGGGTGGATCGCGATCGATCCCAAGCGGGTGATCGGCGAGCGCGGGTTCGATTTCGCCAATCTGTTTACCGATCCGGATGAAGACACCGCGCTTACGCCCGGGTATTTCGAGCGGCGGTTGGACGATGTGGTCGAGCATGGACGGATCGAGCGCAAGCGCCTTCTGCAGTGGATCGTTGCGTTCCAGGGCTTGTCCGCGGCTTGGTTTTTGATCGACGACGAAGAGCCGAACAAGGAGTTCGAGATCATCGGTAAGGCGCTGTCGGAGTTGCAGCGTAGCTGAGGCTTTGTTGGCACCCTCTCCCGCAAGCGGGAGAGGGTGATGAGCCGAGGCTTCGCGGTTACCGTTCTGTGGGCTCCCAACCGCCGCCCAGCGCCTTGTAAAGATTCACCTCAGCCGTCAACGCATCGCCCTGCAACTGCAACACCGTCAATTCGGCATTGAACAAATTGCGCTGCGCATCCAGCTCATCCAGATACGCCGCATACCCTTCGTTGTAGCGGTTGTGCGCGATCCGCAAGGCCTCGGTCAACGCCTGCTGCTGACGCACCGCTTGCTCGCGCTGCTCGCGCAGTTGACCGATCGCCGCCAACGCATCCTCGACTTCGGCGAACGCGGTCAACACAGTCTTCTGATACCCCAGCACCGCCTGATCCCGCCGCGCCGCGCTGGCGCGGGCCTGGGCGCGCAGACGGCCGCCGTTGAACAACGGCGCCAGCACGCTGCCGCCGACGCTCCACACCCGGATCGGGTCGCCGTGCAGCAGGCTGGATTCGAAGCTGCCCAGCGATCCGGTCAACCGCAACGACGGCAGCAACTGCGCGCGCGCCGCGGCCAGGTTGGCGTCGCTGGCGGCGATCTGCGCTTCGGCTTGGGCGATGTCGGGACGGCGCCGCAACAACTGCGAAGGCAGGCCGGTGTCGGGCAACGCGGGCGCGGCGATGTCGGTCAGCGCCTTGCCGCGCGGCAGCGCCGCCGGCGCGCGGCCGAGCAACACCGACAACGCGTTCTCCTGACGCCGGATCGCCAGACGCAGCTGCGGCACCACTTGCGCGGTGGCGCGGTACTCCGCCTGCGCCTGCGACAGTTCCAGGCGCGAGGTGTAGCCGGTATCGAAACGGCGCTGGGCCAGTTTGAGCGCGCTTTCGCGCGAGACCAAAGTGCGTTGCGCGACCTCCAGCCGCGCGTCGGTCGCGCGCAGGCCCAGATAGGTCGAAGCGACCGCGGCGGCGACGCTGAGCCGGACGCTGTCGGCGCCGGTCTGGCTGGCCAGCAGGTTGGCCCGGGCCGCGTCGGTGAGCGCGCTCAGGCGGCCCCACAGATCGATTTCGTACGCGGCCTGGAATTGCGGCTGGGCGACGTCGGCGATGTTGGCGCGGCCGGTGGCGGCGCTGACGCTGCGCGAGCGCGTGGCGCCGGCCGACAGGTCCAGGGTCGGCGACTGCGCCGCGCCCTGCGCGTCCAGCAGCGCGCGCGCCTCGGCCACGCGCGCGGCGGCCAGGCTCAGGTCGGTGTTGTGCGCCAACGCGGTGTCGACCAGCTCGGCCAGCACCGGATCGTTGTAGCCGCGCCACCAGTCGCGCTGCACCGCGACGCCGGCGACGGTCGCATCGCGCCATGCCGCGGGCGGCGGCGCGACTTGCGGCGGCGGGGCGATGCTGACGCAGCCCGCCAGCAGGCCGGCCGCGAGGGCCGCGGCCGTGCGCGCCCAGCCAAGACATGCGATCGAGCCGGACGATGCGCTCATCGGCGCGGATTCCCTTGGCCCGGATCGGCCGGCGGCGACGCGACCGGCACCGCCGCATCGCGCGCCGCCGCGGTCGCGGCCGCTTGTTCGTCGCGCCGCACCGCAGCGATATCGACTTTGCTGGCGGTGTCGACCGTGGCTTCCACCGACATGCCCGGACGCAGACGCGCGGCCATGTCCTGATCGGGGTCGATCGAAATCCGCACCGACAAACGCTGGGCGACCTTGGTGAAATTGCCGGTGGCGTTGTCGGTCTTGATCACGCTGAATTCCGAACCGGTGGCCGGCGACAGGCGTTCGACCCGGCCGCGCAACACCGCGCCGTCGAGCGCATCGACCCGGAACGAGGCGGTCTGGCCGGGGCGGATCCGCGCGGTCTGCGATTCCTTGAAGTTCGCCACCACCCACACCCGCTGCGGCACCAATTGCATCAGCTGGGTGCCCGGGGTGACGTACTGGCCCAGGCGCACGCCGATCTCGCCGAGCTGGCCGTCCTGCGGCGCGTGGATGCGGGTGTTGGCCAGATCGATCTGGGCCAGATGCAACGCCGCTTCGGCGTTGGCGACCGCGGCGCCGAGCGCGTCGCGGTTGACGATCACCGAGCGCACGTCCTCATCGGCCGAACGCCGCGCCGCCTGCGCCTGGCCCATCCCGGCCTCGGCCTGACGCAACGCGGCCAGGGTCTGATCGCGCTCGCGCTGCGACAACGAGCCGTCGCCGACCAAGGCATTGGCGCGGCGCATGTCGGCCTGGGCGCGGGCCAGATTGGCCTGCGCGGCCTTGAGCTGCGCTTCGACATTGGCCACCGCCGCTTCGCGCACGCGCTGGGCCTGGGTCGAGTTGGACAGATTGGCCTGCTGCGCGGACAGATTGGCGCGGGCCTGATCGACCCGCTGGCGGTAGTTGCGGTCGTCCAGCTCGACCACCACCTGGCCGGCCTTGACCTGCATGTAGTCCTGCACCCGCACCTGGGCGACGTAGCCGTCGACCTTGGGCGCGATCACGGTGACGCTGCCGCGCACGTAGGCGTTCTCGGTGGTCTGGCGCGCGCTGGAGAACGGCCACAGCCGCCAGGCGTAGAGGATCAGCAGCACACCGACGATGGCGATGGCGATGGCCGGCAGGGTGGCCTTGGATTGGAAGGGCGTCTTCAAGGGCATGGGGCGTCCTTCGGATCAGGAGCGAGCGGGAAGCGTTGGCGGGGATTGGATCGCAGCGTCCGTCGTCGGCGCGTCGCGGTCGGGCGGCGGCGCGGACGGCGGCGGCGATGCGGCGGGCGGCCCGAACGGGCCGGGCACTTGCGAGGCGAAGCTCACCACGGTGTGACCGCGCCGCCACAGGTGCCACTTCAGCAGCAACACCCAGACCAGCACCACCGCGGCCAGCCAGGCCACCGCCAGGAACACGTCGTTGTAGGCCAGCACCCAGGATTCGCGCACCACCTGCTGGTTGAGCGAAGTCAGGCCCTGATTGGCGCGCGCGGCGCTGTCGCCGACCACCCGCGCGACCGCGCCGCCGAGCTGCTGGGTGCGCAGCACCACTTGCGGATCGCCGAGGGTGAGTTGCTGCATCAAGTGCTGGTAATGCGCGGTCTGGCGCTGGGCCAGGTAGGTGCCGAGCACCGCCGAGCCGAGCAAGCCGCCGAGCGCGTTGGTGGTGCTGAACAACACGATGAAGGTCACCAGGTTGCGCACGCCGTCGGCGACCACCCGCACCAGCGCGAGCAGGATCGAGCTGGCCAGGAACATCGAGGCCGCCATCGCGATCAAGGTCTGGGTGATGTAGTAATCCGACGGCCGGGTCAGATTGGTCGCGTGCGAATCGATGTAGGCGCAGACCCCGACCATGCCCACCGCGATCAAGCCGAGCATGTCGAAGCGCTGGCTGCGCAGGAACGGCAAGGTCACCACGAACCCGGCGACGGTGCCGATCAGCACCAGCCAGAACAGGGTGTGCATCTGATCGTTGAGCAGCCCCAGCACGGTCAGCAGGCCGACCGCGCCGACCGACTGCTCCGACAGCACCATGCGCGAGAGCACGATCGCCAGGCCCAACCGCACCATGTAGCCGCCGTGCAGCAGCCAGCGCAGGTTGACCATCGGCTTGGAGCGGTTCATCTCGATCACCACGAACGCGCCCGCGCACAGCACCGCCGCGACCAGGCACTGGCCCAGCCACGGCGTGTCGAACCACCAGCGCAGCCGGCCCTGGGTCAGCACCACCGTGACCAGGGCGATCGCCGCGGCGTACAGCGGGAAGCTGGCGATGTCCCAGCCGTCGAACATGTTCTGCCGCGGCACCGGGGTGACCCGCAGCAGGTTGATCGCGGCCAGACAGGCCAGGGCCAGCCCCAGCTCGAACATCACGATGCCGTGCCACTGCGCGTTGAGCAGCAGGCTCTCGGCGACGATCCGCGAGATCGGCGCGCCGGTCTGCAACGCGGCGAAGCCGAACATCAGGCCGACGACTTTCTTCGGCCCGGTGAACACTTCGGCCATGTACAGCACCGTCAACGAACTCAGCGGCGCCGCGGCGATGCCGAGCGCGGCGCGCGCGGCGATGGCCGAGTCCAGGTCGTTGGCGAGCAAGTGCACCACCGCCGCGATCACGAACAAGCCGATGCCCAGATCGGCGAACAAGCGCAGGCCGTAGTGCAGGCGGAACTTGGTCAGCAACAGGCTGGCCGGGATGTTGGTGGCGAAATAGGCGGTCAGCAGCCACGCGGCCTCGGCGCTGGTCGCGCCGAGCGCGCCCTGCACCTGCTGCAGATTGGAGGCGACCAGGTTCATGCCCAGGCTCTGGGTCAGCCCGAGCAGCAGCGAGACCGAGACGAAGCCGGCGATGCGCCAGCGCGACATCGGCGCGGGCGCGGCCGGCGGTCCGGGCGGTCCGGGCGGCGCGGTGTCGGCGGGAGGCGGAGCCGGTGGCGGCGCGCCGGCCGGCGGATGGCCGGGGGCTGGGGTGGCCGGGTCGGTGGCGGCGGTGCTGGCCATGATCGAAGCGCGCGGCTCCCGCTGTTGCGTTGCAAGGGTTAGTAGGCAACAGCCGGCGGTCAAGGATCAAGTTCGATCGTGGCGGCCGGAGCCTGGTTTTGCCGCCGCATCGATGCCGCGCGCGCAACGGGTGTGACCGCGGACAACAGATTGGCTATCGTGCGCGGACGGCAGTTTGATGGGGCGACTGTCGCCGATGCGTCAATGGATTCAAGGAAAGCCGGATGAACCCGCAGGAATCGACACCCGCATCGCAAGCCGCGCCGCGCGGCCCATCGCCGACCGGCGCCGCGCCGGCTTCGCTCGCGCAGCATCGCGCCGGACCGTCCGGCCTGGGCGGCTGGCTGATCGTGGTCGGCGTCTGGCTGGGGCTGACCGCGCTGATGATGTGCGGGGGCTGGGTGCAGTTTTTCAAAGCCGCGCAGCTCCCGGTGGCCTGGCAAGTGCTCGCCGGCCCCGAGACCCCGCCGATGCTGCGCGCGGTCGCCTGGTCGAGCCTGGTCGAACTGAGCCTGCTGTCGGCGACCTCGCTGATTGCCTTGTACGGCTTCTTCCGCCGCGCGCGCTGGTTTCCGCGCACGCTGATCGGCCTGGTGGTGGCCTATGTCTTGCTGGAAGCCGCCATCGCCGTGCTCGGCTCGGCGGCCAATGCGACCGCGTTGAATCCCAAGGATCTGGCGCGGGTGCTGGCCTACCCGCTGCTGTGCGCGCTGATCCTCACGCCTTACCTGCTGCGGTCCAGGCGCGTGCGCAATACCTTCGTGCATCCGCGGATGCGGTGAACCGCACTATCCGCGAAGGCAAAGCGGTTCCTCCCAGGCGCGCAGGCTTGAAGAATGGCCGATGAAGATCCTTACCGACGTCCCGCCTCCGCGCTGCCCGCGTCGGCCCAGGCGGGCGATGCCTCGCCGACGTCGCCTGGTTCGGGCAACGCGCGCGCGGCGGGTCTCAAAGGCCTGGGTGGCTGGCTGATCGCGGTCGCGATCGTGCTCGGCTGGTCGCTGCTGCGCGCGGGGATGTCGCTGAGCGCGACCGCGTCGCTGTTGACGCTCGGCGGCGTGTCGTTCGGATCGATGTTCGATTTGAGCGATCCGCTGCGTGCGCCGCTGCAGTTCGTGTTCGCATCCGGCTGCGCGCTCGCGGCGCTGAACCTGGTCGCGTTGGTGCTGTTCTTCATGAAGTCGCGCTGGTTCCCGCGGGCGTTCATCGTCTGGTGGGTGGCCAAGATCGCGCTGGCGGCCGTCATCGTCTTGCTGGTTCGGCGGATGGCGGACATGGAGCAGTTCCTGCTCAGGTCGATGATGATCGAGCTGGCGTACGCGCTGTCGTTCGGTGCGTTCTGGATCGCCTACACGCTCAGGTCGCGGCGGGTGAAGAACACGTTTGGGCTCGGGCGCGACGCGGCCGAGTAAGGCGTTTGGCGGTGCGGTGAGTGCGAAAGTCGGTGTCCGCGGCCGGCGTCCGCCGGTCCGAACCGCCGCCATCGCGCAATCGCGTCTGCCCCGCCGACCGCAGCGGCTACGCCCGCCGCCGCATCGCCAGCAAGCCGTACACGCCCACCAGCACGATCAACGACAGCACGATCGCCGCCCACTGCTTGGCGGTCATCGTCGCCAGGATCGCGGTCATGATCGCCACCGCCAGCAACGGCATCGGCCAGCTGCCGCCGGGCATGCGGAACGGTTCGCCCGCGCCGCGCAGGTCCAGCGCCTGCGCGCGCCAGGCCGCCACCGACACCGCGGCGAACAGCAGGCAGATCGCGCCGCCGGAGATCAGCGCCAGGGTTTCGAAGTTGCCGACCCACGCCAACGCCAGGGCGATGCCGGCGTGCGCGGCCAGCGCCACCCGCGGTACGTGATAGCGCGCATCGACCCGGCCGAACGCTCGCGGCAGATAGCCGTCGCGGCCCAGCGCGAACAACAGCCGCGAGGACGAAAACAGATTGCCCATCAGGAATCCGGCCATCGACACGCCGGCGGTGATCAGCAGCAAGCCGTGCGCGGGCGCCCACACCGCGCCGGCCGCGTCGGCGACCGGCGCGCTGCTGTCGGCCAGGCGCGGGCCCAGCAGGCCCTGGCAGGCGATCTGGATGCCGATGTAGAGCAGCACCACCACCACGATCGCCGACAAGGTCGCGCGCGGCACATGGCGCGAGGGATCGCGCACCTCGCCGGTCGGCACCAGCGCGGTTTCCATGCCCGAGTAGGCGAACACCACCAGCACCATCGATGAGCCGAGCGCGCTCCACGTCGGCAACTGGGCGAAACCCACGTACTGCCAGTCCACGAACAGCAGTCCCACGCTGGCCAGCAAGAACAACGGCGTGAGCTTCAGCGTCGCCAACAGCACGATCATGCGCGCGCCGAGCTTGACCCCGAACGCGTTCAAGCCGAACAGCACGGCATAGGTCGCGGCGATGAACGCCGCGCGCGGCAGCGGTTCGCGCAACGCGCTCCAGGCGTTGCCGGCCTGCTCGGCCAGGGCCGCGGCCACGCCGGCGCTGGACGAGGTGTTGCAGATCCACATCAGCGCGCCGGCCAGAAACCCCGCGAACGGGCCGAACGCGGCGCCGACGAAGGTGTACGGCCCGCCGGTGGCGCTGGCGCGGCTGCCGATCGCCGAGAAGCACAACGCGATCGGCACGATCGCGATCGCCCCGGCCACGAACACCAGCGGCGCGCTCGCGCCCATCCGCCCCATCAACAGCGCCGGCAGCATGAAGATGCCGGCGCCGACGATGATGTTGATGATCGAAGCGCCGAGCTGGAACGGCCCCAGCGCGCGGACCAGGGCGGCTTCGCCTTGCAGCGCGGCGGGCGGGTTCGGAGCGGGCGATGCGGTCATGGCGGCTTCCCGGCGGGTCGAGCGCAGCCTCGCATGGTGTAGGGCGAAAGGCGAGGTGCGGGCGCACAGAGACCGCCTCTCGCGGCGCCCCCTCATCGAACACCGCGAATGCTGTCCTCCCGCTGTTGCTCTTCCCCCCTTTGAAAAAGGGGGGTTAGGGGGGATTTGCTCTTAGCCGCAACAATCAGCGATGCAGAGAAGTCGCCGTTTGCGAGCAAAAGCAAATCCCCCCTAGCCCCCCTTTTTCAAAGGGGGGAACAGCAATAGCGATTGCCGGGGAACGGTGGGGAACAGCGGTGGGGCTCACATCCCCTCGCGCATGAACTCCACGAACACCCGCAACTTGGTCGGCAATTGCTTGCGCGCCGGGTAGTAGATGCAAAACCCCGGAAACGGCGGTTGATAGTCGGCCAACACCTCGACCAACCGCCCCGAGCGAATGTCCTCGCGCGCGATCTGCTCGAACAACTGCCCCATCCCCAACCCCGCGCGCGCGGCGTTCAAGATCATCGCGCCGTCGTTGAAGATCAGCCGGCCCTGCACTTCGACTTCGAAATCGCGGCCGTCGCGGCTGAACTCCCAGGCGTACAAGCGCCGGCTGCCGGGCAGGCGCAGGCGGATGCAGTCGTGGCCGACCAGTTCGCTGGGCGAAAGCGGCGGCGGGTGGCGTTCGAAATACTCCGGCGTGGCCACGATCACCTGCCGCTGCAGGCCGCCGATCGGCAGCGCGATCATGTCGCGCGCCAGGCATTCGCCCAGGCGGATGCCGGCGTCGAAACCACCGGCGACCAGATCGGCCAGGGTGTCGTCGGCGAACAGCTCCACTTCCAGCTGCGGGTAACGCGCCAGGAACTCCGGCAACCGCGGTTCGATCAGCACCTTCATCGCGGTGCGCCCGACGTTGATGCGCAGCCGGCCGGTCGGCCGGTGCCGGACCGCGTCGAGATCGTCGAAGGCGGCCTCGATCTGGGCCAGCCCCGGCCCGATCTGATCCAGGAACCGCGCGCCGTGCTCGGTCAGCCCGACCTGCCGGGTGGTGCGGTTGAGCAAGCGCACCCCGAGCTTGGTCTCCAGGCCACGCACGGTCTGCGACAAGGCCGAGGGCGAGACCTCCAGCTCGGCCGCGGCGCGGGTGAAGCTGCCGAAGTGGGCGACGCGGGCGAAAGCCAACACAGAAGGCAGAGGGTAGGCGGCCATGAATGCTCCCGAAGCCAGGACAACCAGCCCGATTATGAAGCAAAACTTCATAAGCCATTCGTAAAGCCCCCATTTTTCGATCAATCGCCCCGCCCTAGAGTGCACAGCACGCCCCACCCGGGCGCCGCGGCCCTCTCCCACCGCCGCCGATCCGCTCTCCCCCTTCCGATCAGGAGACCCACCCATGAGCACCCTCAACACCCCGCTCCCGACCCGCCGCCTCGGCCGCAACGGCCCTACCGTCTCGGCCCTGGGCCTGGGCTGCATGGGCATGAGCTTCGCCTACGGCGCGGCCGACGAAACCGAATCGCTGGCCACCCTGGACCGCGCCCTGGAACTGGGCGTGAACTTCCTCGACACCGCCGACATGTACGGCCCCTACGCCAACGAAGAACTGCTGGGCCGGGCGCTGAAGGGCCGCCGCGAGCAAATCTTCCTGGCGAGCAAGTTCGGCATCGTGTTCGACCCGGCCCGGCCGCAGGCGCGCGGCGTCAATGGCCGTCCGGAGTACGTGCGCGCCTCGATCGAAGGCAGCCTCAAGCGCTTGAACACCGATCGGCTGGATCTGTACTACCAGCACCGCATCGACGCCTCGGTACCGATCGAAGACACCGTCGGCGCGATGGCCGAACTGGTGCGCGAAGGCAAGGTGCGTTACCTGGGCCTGTCGGAGGCTTCGGCCGAAACCCTGGAACGCGCCCACGCCGTGCATCCGATCACCGCCGTGCAAAGCGAATACTCGCTGTGGACGCGCGATCCCGAACACAACGGCGTGTTCGAAGTCTGCGAGCGCCTGGGCATCGGCTTCGTCCCCTACAGCCCGCTCGGCCGCGGCTTTCTGACCGGCAACATCACCAGCGCCGACCAATTGCAGAGCGACGACTTCCGTCTGAGCACGCCGCGTTTCCAGGGCGACAACTTCGCCAAGAACCTGGCGCTGGCCGAACAGGTCAAGGCGCTGGCGGCCGGCAAAGGCCAGACCCCGGCGCAGTTGGCTTTGGCGTGGGTGCTGGCGCAGGGCGAACACCTGGTGCCGATCCCCGGCACCAAGCGCCGCAAGTACCTGGAAGACAACCTCGGCGCGTTGCAGGTGACGCTGTCGGCCGACGAACTGGCCCGACTCGACGCGCTGTTCCGCCCCGAAGCGGTGGCCGGCGCGCGTTACACCGAAGTGGGCATGGCGTTGGTCGGACGCTGAGTGCCGCTCGATGGGCCGGCGCGTTCGCGCTCCGGCCCATCGTCTCTATAAAAACCACCGAACCCCATAGCCCCCTTTGCAAAAGGGGGCTCGCGCCCTACGTCAGCACGAAGCCGACGCGAAACCAACGGCGCGGGGGATTACCCACCAGCGCGCACATCACCCTCACCACCGATAACGCACAGTCGCCGTCACCGTCCGCGGATACCCGTAGTAGCACCACAACGCGCTGTTGCACACGCTGACGTACTCCTTGTCGCCCAGGTTGCTGGCATTGAGCTGAAACCGCCAGTTGTCCAGGTCGTACCGCACCGAAGCATCGACCAAGGTATACGACGGCGTCTTCCACTGGTTGTAGATATCGCCGTAATGCTCGCCGGTGTAGCGCACGCCCGCGCCGAACCCCAACCCCGACAACGCGCCGTAAGCGACGGTGTAATCCGCACCGAGCGAGGCGACATTGCGCGGCTGCAAGGCGATTTGCTTGCCCAGCGCGCCGGCATCGTTGGTCCGGGTCACTTCCGAATCGGTGTAGGTGTAGGCGCCGAACACGCTCAGACCGTTGGCGAAATTCCAGCGCCCTTCCAACTCGGCCCCGCGCACCCGGGTTTCGCCCTGCTGCACCGAAAACAAGGTGTGGTTGGGGTCGACGGTCAAGGTGTTCTGTTGCTTGATCTCATACACCGCCAAGGTCGCCAGCGCGCGGCCGCTGGCCGGCTGGAACTTCAATCCGGCTTCGATCTGCTCGCCGGTGGTCGGCTTGAACGACTGGCCGGCGAAGTTCGCGCCCACCGTCGGCTCGAACGACTGCGACCACGACACATACGGCGCCCAGCCCGAATCGAACAGATAGTTCACGCCGACGCGGCCGGAGAACTTGCTGTCGTTCTGGCGCTCGCGCGTGACCGGCGTGGCCAGCAGCCGGTCGGTGCGCGTGCGCACCCGGTCCTGACGGCCGGCCGCGGTGATCACCCAGCGGTCGATCTTGATCTGATCCTGCACGTACGCGCCGAGCTGCTGCTGCACCTTGTCCTCGCGCGAGGTGTAGGCCGGCTTGACGATCGGCGCGCCGTACACCGGATTGAAGATGTCCAGCGACGGCGCGCCGAACGCGAACGCCGAGCTGTAGTCGCTTTCCAAGCGGCGGTAATCCACGCCGGCCAGCACGGTGTGGCTCAGCGCGCCGGTATCGAATTTCAGTTCGACGTTGTTGTCGACCGCGAACGATTTGGAGCTTTCTTCCAGCGGGAAGTAGTAGCGAGTCAGCGTGCGCTGATCGGCTTGCAGGCCGAACGCGCCGACGCCGGCGTCGTGATCGACATCGACCTTGCCGTAGCGCAGGTTCTGCCGGAACGTCACTTCGTTGTTGAAGCGATGGCTGAACTCGTAGCCGAACGATTTCATGGTCTTGAGGTAGTCGTTCCAGCCCGGCTCGCCGGTGTAGCGATTGCGCGGGATCTTGCCGTTCGGATTCGGCGACAGCGTGCCGGCCGCGGGCAGGAAGCCGCCGCCCTGCGCGGTGTCGGCCTTCTGCCAGCGCGCGAGCAAGGTCAGCGAGGTGTCTTCGCTCGGCTTCCAGGTCAGCGCCGGGGCGAAGAAGTAGCGATCGTCCTTGACGAAGTCGACGACGTTGTCGCTGTTGCGGGCCAGACCGGTGAGCCGGTAGAACCAGGTGCCGCTGCCGCCGAGCGGCCCGCCGAAATCGAACGCGGCCTGGCGCAGGCCGTAATTGCCCAGCGTGGCCTCGACCTCGCGCAGCGCCTCGGTGGTCGGCCGCTTGCTGACCATGTTGACCAGGCCGCCGGGCGGCATCGCGCCGTAGGCGACCGACGAGGGCCCCTTGAGCACGTCCAGGCGCTCCAGGCCGTAGGGTTCGATCCGGGTACCGCCGGTCCACACGCCGTCGGTGAGGGTCAGGCCGTCCATGTACCGCGCCGGGCTGAAGCCGCGCACCAGCAACCAGTCGCTGCGGGTGTCCTGGCCGTAACCGCCGCCTTGCGCGCCGGCGGTGTACCACACCGCTTCCTCGATGCCCTGGATGCCGCGGTCGCGCATCTGCTGGGCGGTGATCACCGACACCGACTGCGGCACTTCGATCAGCGGCGTGTCGGTCTTGGTGACCGTCTGGCTGCGCTTGGCGATCGGCGCGCGAACTTGCACGTTGTCCAGGGTGGTGGCGTCTTCGGCCGCCTGCGCGGCGGCGGCGGCGAACAGCAGCGGCAGGCCGAACGCGGCCAGGCGGATCGCGCGAGTCAGCGCGGACGGATTCGGGGTGGGGCGAGACGGCATGAGCGGCGACCTGAGACGGAAACGGGCGGAGCCATCGCGCGGGCGCGGGCCCGCAAACGATAACTATTCTCATCTTAGGTCGGGGGTGGTGCGGGGCGCAAACGCGGTCGCCGCGCGCGCCCTGGCGCAAGGCCGGGCTTGAATCGCCATGACGGGCGCCTCGGCCCGCCATGGCGAAGGCGCGGTCAGAGCTCCGGCATCAACAGGCAACCGGCCGGCTGGGCGCAGCGGTTGTACTCGTGCGCGCAAGCCCACTGCTCGGCGCCGGGCTGGGCCATGCAGTAGTTGTAGGTGCCCATGCAGCCCTCGCAACGAGGATTGAACTGCGCCGATGACGCCGTGGCGAACCCGGCGGCGAACACGAACATCGCCGCCAACAGCGTCTTGTTCCGGGAAATGCGCATAGCGACCCTTCTCCTTGGTCTGTGCCGGATTGGCCCGTGGAGCATGCGCGCGCCCCCGGCGGCGGCGCGTGACCGGATTCACGGCTCGCCGATGCGGCGGTCGGCGCGGCGCCGTCCGTGCAGCCGCGGTCCGCGCGGCGGCGACTGCGACCTGCGGCGATTGACGCACGCGGCCGGGTTGGCGAGCATGCCGCTGTCGACCGACTCGACCCCGTCCCTTCACCGCCGCCGGAAAGCACTCCGGCGCTCGCCAGCGCAGGATGCGCCCGCATGTTCCAGCCTTCGTCCGACCGCTTCGAACAGCTGCACGGCCCGATCGAACGATTGCGCATGACCGCCGCGTCCGACGGACGCTTCATCGCCTGGGTCGGCGGACGCGAACTGCATGGCCGCATCGAAGGCGCCTTCAACGCCGTACACGGCGTGTTCGCGCTGCAACGCATGGCGCGCTTCGGACTGCCGGCACGAATCGGCGTGTTGGTCGCGGCCGACGGGCGTCGCCAGTTGCATTGGGCGGTCGCCGCCGGCAGCGCCGGACTGGTTCCGACGCCGTCCCGGTTCGAGCGCCAGCACGCCTTCGCCCAGGCGATGCGCTGGCTGCCGGTGTTGGCGCTGTGGCTGATCTGGTCGGCGGTGACGCTGCCGCGCGCGTACCTGGGCAAGGGCTGGATGTTGCTGCTGTTGCTCGCGTTGTCCGGCTCCGCGGTGATCGCCTGGATGCTGGGCACGCACGCGGCGAAGTGGTGGCGGCAGTGGCGGCGGCGCGAGGTCTTGGCCGAATCCGAACAGCGATTGATCGACGCCATCGGCGCGGTGCGCAAACAGCACCGGCTGTGGTCCCGGCGGCTGCGCGATCGATCGCTGCGCCGGGCCACCGCGGCGGCCGCCGCACATGCCGCCGATTTGGCCGACGCCGAGCGGGTGGAAACCTGGGCCGGCGGCGACGACGCGGTGGCCTTGCAATGCCTGCACGGTCGCCTGCCGATGCCGCACGCAAGCCAGGACCTGCACGGCGAGGGCACCGGCATGCTGCTGATCGACGATTACCGGTTCGCGCTGTGCGGCCGCTATCTGAGCCTGCGCGCCCTGCACGGCCCCGGTTATGCGGTGCCGTTCCTGGCGATGGGCGACCGGGTCGAGGTGTGGCTGCCGGCGCGGGAAGAACCCGACGTCAACCTGGTCTACGCGCTGCGCAACCTCGAAGACGGCCGGCTGTACATCGCCCATGGCGCGTTCCGGATGCTGGCGTCCGCGCCGCAGGCGCTGACCGGCTACACCGGGCGCAGCTATCGCCTGCGCGGCGCGGTCGGCGCGGCGGCGGCCTTGTTGGGGACGGTCCTGTGTTACTTCGTGTTCGGCGCGGACCCGGCCGAAACCGGCCGCGCGGCGGAACGCGGCGGGTTTTTCGCGCTGCTGTTCCTGGCCATGCTCGCCGCGATCGTGCTGCCCTACCTGTGGTCGCGCTGGCGTTGGCGCCGCGGCCGCGCCAACCCGCGCGAGCGTTTGACCGAGCGGCTGTACGCCGCGCTGGGACTCGGCTCGCCGCTGGCGCCGCTGCCCGCGCACGTGCACGACATCTGAGCCGCCGCCGCGATTCGCATCGGCGCATGCCGCACGGCGATATCGTCGCGCGGCGATAGCGCTTAGCATCGGGGCCTTCTTCGAGTGTGGAGCGCGCGATGTCCGGGTTCGATCGTCTGCCGATAACGCTGTCGGCGCTGGCTTGCGCGGTGGCCGCGTTGTATTCCACCGGCGCGCGCGCCCAGGCCGGCGACGCCGCGCAGATCGCCCAGGCCGCGCAAGCGGTGCAAACCCAGGTCGTGGCCTGGCGCCGCGATATCCACCAGCACCCCGAACTGGGCCAGCACGAAGTGCGCACGGCCAAGCTGGTCGCCGATCAGTTGCGCAAACTCGGCCTGCAACCGCGCACCGGCATCGCCCACACCGGCGTCACCGCGGTGCTCAAGGGCGGCCGTCCCGGGCCGCGCATCGCCATCCGCGCCGACATGGACGCGCTGCCGGTGACCGAACCGGCCGGGTTGCCGTTCGCGTCCAAGGTCACCGCCGATTACCGCGGCCAACCGGTCGGGGTGATGCACGCCTGCGGCCACGACGCGCACGTGGCGATCCTGCTCGGCGTGGCCACCGCGCTGGCCGCGCAGAAGGACCGGCTGCCGGGCGAGGTGATGTTCGTGTTCCAGCCGGCCGAGGAAGGCCCGCCGGTCGCGGGCGAGCCGTTCGGCGCCAAGCTGATGCTCGATCAGGGCGTGTTCAAGGATTTCAAACCCGAGGCGGTGTTCGGGCTGCACGTGTGGGCCGGGCTCAACGTCGGCCAGATCGGCTACCGCAGCGGCCCGATGCTGGCCAGCGCCGACGAATGGAGCCTGACCGTGCGCGGCAAACAGACCCACGGTTCGCGGCCGTGGGACGGGGTCGACCCGATCACCGTCGGCGCCCAGATCCTGCTCGCCAGCCAGAGCCTGATCGCGCGCCAGATCAACATCGCCGCGACCCCGGTGGTGCTGACCGCGGGCCAGTTCAACAGCGGCGTGCGCTTCAACATCATTCCCGACGAAGCCAAACTGGTCGGCACCTTGCGCACCTTCGACGCGGCGGTGCGCGAGGACACCATCGCCCGCTTGCGCCGCACCGCCGAGGACTACGCCCACGCCGCCGGCGCCAGCGCCGAGTTGCAGGTGGTCAACAACGCGCCGGCCACCATCAACGACCCCGCCCTGACCCGGCGCGCGCTGCCCTCGCTGCGGCGCGCGGCCGGCGAGGCCAATGTGGTCGAGTCCGGGCTGGTGACGGTGGCCGAGGATTTCTCGCAGTTCGCCAACACCGTGCCGGGTTTTTACTTCTTCGTCGGCTCCACCGCCCAGGGCAGCGACGCGGCCAAGGCGCCGATCAACCATTCGCCGAATTTCGTGCTCGACGAAGGGTCGTTGGAGGTGGGGACCAAGGCGATGTTGCAGGTGGCGCTGGATTACTTGCACGGCGCGCCGGTTGACGATTGATCGGCGACTTCGCCGCGTTCTTCACTCCCGTCATTCCCGCGCAGGCGGGAATGACGAGCTGA
>NZ_JBAMDI010000310.1:0-1012 GCF_036961695.1 Pseudomonas sp. CGJS7
GTCCGCACCTTCAACGGTTGCGATCGACATCACGACAGGGTCGTTGGTACCGACGTAGACGTTGTCCGGGGCAGTGACAGTGGCAGTACCCACGGTACCGTTGGCCGGCACGGTGATGACGGTTTTGCCGTCGCTCAGTGTGAAGGTCAATGCACTGTGGTTGTTGATCGGCAGACCGTCTTTGTTGGTCAGGGTGATGGTGTAGGTAATCTCGCCGCCTTCAGTGACCGACGGGGTCGCGGTCAGCTTGGCCACGACTTCGTCGGTGGTGTCGGTCACTTGAACCGAAGCGTTGCCGCCCAATTCCAGGTTTTCGAACGCAGCACCAGTGGCGTCCACCGCCGAGTTGATGCCCAAGCTGATCTGGCCAGCGTCCTGATAGACGTCATCGCCTTGCGCGTCGTGGGTGTACGGCGCGCTGGTTTCACCGGCCTTGATGGTGACCTGGGCATTGTTGCTCAGGGTCACGACCAGGTCGTGGGCCAGTGGCTGGTTGACGTGCACAGTGAAGGTCGGTTTGACGTTCTCGGCCACCGAGGTCTGGTCGGCCGTGATGGTGACTTTGACCAAGTCGCCTTCGTTGCCCGGCGTACCTGGCTCGTCGGTCACCGACGTGCTGACCGGGGTCTTGTCCAGCGTCAGTTGCTCGAACTTGCCAACGTCCGCACCTTCAACGGTAGCGATCGACATCACGACAGGGTCGTTGGTACCGACGTAGACGTTGTCCGGGGCAGTCACGGTGGCAGTACCCACGGTACCGTTGGCCGGCACGGTGATGACGGTTTTGCCGTCGCTCAGTGTGAAGGTCAATGCACTGTGGTTGTTGATCGGCAGACCATCTTTGTTGGTCAGGGTGATGGTGTAGGTGATCTCACCGCCTTCGGTCACCGAAGGGGTGGCGGTCAGTTTGGCCACCACTTCGTCGAGGGTGTCGGTGACTTGAACCGAAGCGTTGCCGCCCAGTTGCAGGTTCTCGAACGCAGCACCAGTGGCGTCCACCGCCGAGTTGATA
>NZ_JBAMDI010000311.1:0-987 GCF_036961695.1 Pseudomonas sp. CGJS7
CGGCATTGATCACCAGTTCGGTCGGTGCGGCAGGGGCGGTGATATCCGGTGCGGTGATTTGGGCGGGCAGCGAGGAAACGCCGCTGTCATCAATGGCGACCACGTCCAGCAGTTCGCCGTTGGCCTGGGCCGGGTCGAGGGTAACGGTGAAGCTGCCGTCGGGGCCCGCCACCACACTGCCAATCAGCGTGCCGTTGGCGTCATGCACTTCCACACGGGTGCCAGCCGGCGCGGTACCGGTGAGGGTGGTGCCATCAGCATCGATGGCCAGATTGCTCGGGCTGTCGGGCGCGGTGGTCAATGGTACGTCGTACTCGGTAGCCACCGAAGCGTTGCCGCTTGGGTCGGTCTGCACCAGGCTCAACAGCTCGCCCGGCTGTGCGGCTGGGGCGAGGTCGATCAGGAAGGTGCCGTTGGCACCCACCACACCCGTGCCGATCACGGTGCCATTGGCATCGCGCACTTCCACAGTGGCACCTGGCTCGCCGCGACCGCTCAGGGCCAGGCCGTCAGCACCAACCGTAATATTGGTTACTGCCTCAGGTGGGGTGATGTCCGGCGCATCGAATTGCAGTGGCGCCGAGGCGTTGCCGGCGGCATCCACCAGACGCACATCGAGCGCTTCACCGTTGGCCTGGGCAGGCGACAAGGTGAGGCTGAACAGGCCGTCGGCACCGACGACACCGGTGCTAATCAGGTTGCCGGCAGCATCGCGCACTTGCACGGTAGCGCCAGGCTCACCGCGACCGGTGAAGGTGACGCCATCGGCCAAGGCCAGGTCAGTCGGTTGTGCAGGCGGCAGCAAGTCAGCCGAGGTGACCGAGCCCGGTTGGGATACGTTGCCGGCGGAGTCGGTGAGGGTGACTTGTAAGGTGCTGCCATCGTTCACGGCAGGGTCCAGGGCGATGACGAAGGTGCCATCTGCAGCGACGGTGCCAGTCGCGAGGATGTTGCCGGCCGCGTCACGTACCTGCACGGTGGAGCCGG
>NZ_JBAMDI010000312.1:0-912 GCF_036961695.1 Pseudomonas sp. CGJS7
CACCGAAGGGGTCGCAGTCAGCTTGGCCACCACTTCGTCGAGGGTGTCGGTGACTTGAACCGAAGCAGCACCGCCCAGCTCAAGGTTCTCGAACGCAGCACCAGTGGCGTCCACCGCCGAGTTGATGCCCAGGCTGATCTGGCCAGCGTCCTGGTAGACGTCATCGCCTTGCGCGTCGTGGGTGTAAGGCGCGCTGGTCTCGCCGGCCTTGATGGTGACCTGAGCATTGTTGCTCAGGGTCACGACCAGGTCGTGGGCCAGCGGCTGGTTGACGTGCACAGTGAAGGTTGGCTTGACGTTCTCGGCCACCGAAGTCTGGTCAGCCGTGATGGTGACCTTGACGATGTCGCCTTCGCTGCCTGGGGTACCTGGCTCGTCAGTGACCTCGGTGCTGACTGGGGTCTTGTCCAGGTTCAGGTTTTCAAACTTCCACGCATCTGCGCCGCTGACCGCGTCGATGGCATTGACCACCGGCGCGTTGGTGCCGACATAGACGTTGTCTGGTGCGGTTGCAGTCGCCGAGCCCGTGGTGCTGTTGGCTGCCACGACGACAGTAGTGCCGTCGGTCAGCTTGAAGTACAGCTCCGAGTGGTTATTGATCGGCAGACCGTCTTTGTTGGTCAGCGTGATGGTGTAGGTGATCTCGCCGCCTTCGGTGACCGACGGAGTGGCAGTCAGCTTGGCCACCACCTCGTCGAGGGTGTCGGTGACATCCACTTTCGCGGCACCGCCCAGCTCCAGGTTCTCGAAGGTCGCACCAGTGGCGTCCACTGCCGAGTTGATGCCCAAGCTGATCTGGCCAGCGTCCTGATAGACGTCATCGCCTTGCGCGTCGTGGGTGTACGGCGCGCTGGTTTCGCCGGCCTTGATGGTGACCTGAGCGTTGTTGCTCAGGGTCACGACCAGGTCGTG
>NZ_JBAMDI010000313.1:0-855 GCF_036961695.1 Pseudomonas sp. CGJS7
AACAAGAGAACAAACCATGCTCGCACTTCTGGGCCTGATCATGGTGGTGACCTTCACCTACCTGATCATGAGTAAACGCCTGTCCCCGATCGTCGCGCTGACCATCGTGCCGATTGTTTTCGCCCTTGTTGGCGGTTTCGCGCCAGACCTGGGCAAGATGATGCTCGATGGGCTGAAAATGGTCGCACCGTCTGCCGCGCTGCTGCTGTTCGCCATCCTGTTTTTCGGCCTGATGATCGACGCCGGCCTGTTCGACCCGCTGATCCGCAAGATTCTCAAGCGGGTGAATGGCGACCCGATAAAGATCGCCATCGGCACCGCCTTGCTATCGCTGCTGGTGGCGCTGGACGGTGACGGCACCACGACCTACATGATTACCTGCGCCGCCATGCTGCCGCTGTACAAGCGCATCGGCATGAACCCGATGATCCTGGCGACCGTATCGATGCTGTCATTGAGCATCATGAGCGGCATGAGCCCGTGGGGTGGTCCCGCCACCCGTGCCATTGCAGCGCTCGGCCTGGATGCGACCGAATACTTCATTCCGATGTTGCCCACCGTCATCGGTGGGGCGGCATGGGTCGTGTTCACCGCCTACCTGCTGGGCCGTGCCGAGCGCCGGCGTATCGGCAATATTGCCCTGGAGTCCGGTGGCGGCAATTGCTACATCAAGGAAATCCTTGGCGACAACCCGCACAAGCGCCCGCGCCTTGCCTATGTGAACCTGGTGCTGGTGATCGCCGTGATGACCGCGCTGGTGCTGGGGCTGATGCACGCGGCCATCCTGTTCATGATCGGTTTCGTCGCCGCACTGATGATCAACTACCCGCAGCTGGACCTGCAGAAAGAGCGCAT
>NZ_JBAMDI010000314.1:0-853 GCF_036961695.1 Pseudomonas sp. CGJS7
TGGGCAAAAAACTGGACCTGCTCGAGAGCGGAGATGGCACCGGCTTCGCCGGTGTTCGCGGGTAAACCCGCTCCTACAGCGGCCTGTGTCCACCCCCCGATGTGTGTCTACCACCGATCTGTGTAGGAGCGGGTTTACCCGCGAATACGGTGGCGGTGGCAACGGTGAACGGCAGGTGGGGATTGGCCAGCAGGCCCGGCCCATTCGCGGGAACCCGCCCCTACAGCGGCCTGTGTCCAACCACCGATGTGTGTCCACCACCAATCTGTGTAGGAGCGGTTTTACCCGCGAATACGGTGGCGGCGGCAACGGTGAACGGCGGGTTGGGATTGGCCAGCAGGGCCGGCCCATTCGCGGGTAAACCCGCTCCTACAGCGGCCTGTGTCCAACCACCGATGTGTGTTTACCACCGATCTGTGTAGGAGCGGGTTTACCCGCGAATACGGTGGCGGCGGCAACGGTGAACGGCAGGTGGAAATTGGCCAGCAGGTCCGGCCCCTTCGCGGGTAAACCCGCCCCTACAGCGGCCTGTGTCCAACCACCGATGCGTGTTTACCACCGATCTGTGTAGGAGCGGGTTTGATCCCGCGAATACTGTGGCGGCGGCAACGGTGAACGGCAGGTGGAAATTGGCCAGCAGGTCCGGCCCCTTCGCAGGTAAACCCGCTCCTACAGAGGATGGTGCGAAGCCAGGTTAGAATGGCCTCAACGCAGCATTAACGTGACTTTCCCGCACCCCCCCTACGTCAAGACTTTGGTTCGGGGCACTTTTGCTTCTGGACCTGGCGATGCCAGCGTACCGTGCTGCGCATTTCTGGACTTCCCCGTCCCATCACTTGAGGTAGCAAGCAAG
>NZ_JBAMDI010000315.1:0-794 GCF_036961695.1 Pseudomonas sp. CGJS7
GCCAAGGAAGTGTGGATCGGCTACAGCCCGCACCTGTGGACCAACGCCATCACCGCCCGTATCACCGGTTCGGCAGCCCTGCGCAAACGGCACATGCGCCAGCTGGACATGGCCGAGCTGGTGAGCGGCAACCAGGCGCCGTCCACCCAGCCCAATGTGTTGCCAGTCAGTGCCCTGCAAACCTGGGTCGAAGACTTCAAGCCAACCGAGCGGCGCATGCCGCTGACCTGGAGCAGCGACCCGATCACCGAAACCTTACCCATCGGCAACCTCAATGCCATCGCCCGGCACTACCCCTGGACCCAACCGAAAGTGCCGGTGGTGGTGGCGCTCGCCGATGCCGAAGGCATGGCCCTGGACCTGAGCCTGTCGGTCTCGGCCTACCAGCATCAACTGCGTGACCTGATACCGGCCGAGCAACTGGAGCACACAAAACCCGCCCAACCTCCCGAGCAGGAGCGCGTGCCGGCATGCTACCGGCTGGATGCCGAAAAGCTCAGCCCGCAGAGCCGCGACTTTCACCATCGCAACCTGGTCGCCATGCTGCTGAACAAGACGCTGGAAAGCCTGTACCCGGCGGATGCCCCTTCGCCGGAACTGGCCGCGTTCAGGCTTGGCACGTCACGCCGGGGGCCCGCCCTGTCGCCGGCCGAGTCACATTTCCAGGCCCTCACCCATGAAGACTACTCCCCCAACGGCGCACGCCTGGCACAGCGCCTCGATGTCGACAAATACCGGCGCTTCCTCGCCGAACGCGACGCGCTGGAACGGCGGATTGCCGCCCTGCGCAACCT
>NZ_JBAMDI010000316.1:0-778 GCF_036961695.1 Pseudomonas sp. CGJS7
GGTCTTATCCAGCGTCAGTTGCTCGAACTTGCCGACGTCCGCGCCGCCAACGGTTGCGATCGACATCACAACCGGGTCGTTGGTACCGACGTAGACGTTGTCCGGGGCAGCCACGGTGGCAGTGCCCACGGTACCGTTGGCCGGCACGGTGATGACGGTTTTGCCGTCGCTCAGCGTGAAGGTCAATGCACTGTGGTTGTTGATCGGCAGACCGTCTTTGTTGGTCAGCGTGATGGTGTAGGTGATCTCGCCGCCTTCGCTGACCGAAGGGGTCGCGGTCAGCTTGGCCACCACTTCGTCGGGGGTGTCGGTCACTTGAACGGTAGCCGCACCGCCCAGTTGCAGGTTCTCGAATGCAGCGCCGGTGGCGTCCACCGCCGAATTGATACCCAGGCTGATCTGGCCAGCGTCGTTGTAAACGTCATCACCCTGCGCAGCGTGGGTGTATGGCGCGCTGGTTTCGCCGGCCTTGATGGTGACCTGGGCATTGTTGCTCAGGGTCACGACCAGGTCGTGAGCCAACGGCTGGTTGACGTGCACGGTGAAGGTCGGCTTGACGTTCTCGGCCACCGAAGTCTGGTCGGCGGTGATGGTGACCTTGACCAGGTCGCCTTCGTTGCCTGGGGTACCCGGCTCGTCGGTGATCGACGTGCTGACCGGGGTCTTGTCCAGCGTCAGTTGCTCGAACTTGCCGACATCCGCGCCTTCAACGGTTGCGATCGACATCACGACAGGATCGTTGGTGCCGACGTAGACGTTGTCCGGGGCAGTGACAGTG
>NZ_JBAMDI010000317.1:0-757 GCF_036961695.1 Pseudomonas sp. CGJS7
ACGGCTATTGCCCGCGACGACGCTGGTGACGGTGATGTCGTCGGCGAGGTCGAAATTGACGTTATCGTCGGCGCCAGTCTTGCTCACAAGGATGTTGCCGTCGGTGCTCTTGAAGTCCACCGTCTCACCCGGCGCCACGTTGGTGCTGTTGGCACCTTGCGCAGTGACGTTGAAACCGGCGTTCGCCGTCGAGCCGACCGCATCGAGCTGACTCTTGTTGACCGCATCGGTAGCCGCGACGCCAGCGGCGACGTTGCTGACGACCTGGTTGCCGGCATTGATGCCGGCCGAGGTCACGCTCGGGCCACCGGTGATGGTCAGACCGGTGTTGTCGAGACGGCTATTGCCCGCGACGACGCTGGTGACGGTGATGTCGTCGGCCAGATCAAAGTTGACGTTGTTGTCGGTGTCCGCCTTGCTGACGACGATGTTGCCGTCGCCGTTCTTCAGATCGATCGACTCGCTCGGATCGACATTGGAACCGTTGGCGCCCTGCGCGGTGAGGGTGAAACCGGCGCCGGCCGCCTGCACCGCCTGATTGGTGGCGAACAGCTGACTGCCGTTGACCGCATCGGTGCTCGCCGCGCTCAGATCGCCCGCGGTCACGCCGGTGATCTTGCCGGCGCCGCCCTCGTTGACCACCACGTTGCCGAACTTCGGCGACTCGGCCAGCTGCACGTTGATCGCGCCGGTGGTCGGATCGGTCACCGTCTTCAGGTTGGCACCTGAATACGTACCGGCCGTGGCGGCATCGCCT
>NZ_JBAMDI010000318.1:0-710 GCF_036961695.1 Pseudomonas sp. CGJS7
CAAAGAAAAACGCCGCAACCAGTGGTTGCGGCGTTTTAGGGTAAAGCCCCTGGCGATGACCTACTCTTGCATGGCTTAAGCCACACTACCATCGGCGCGTGTGCGTTTCACTTCCGAGTTCGGGATGGGATCGGGTGGTTCCACACAGCTATTATCACCAGGGAGAGGGTGGAGGGTCGCAGGTCTCGGTGGATTGAGTTGCGCTCACGCTCACGTTGGTTTGCTTTCAACGGGATGTATTCCGTTGTCGGCGAATAGATTGGAATGTAGCGAGTCAGTGTTTGGTTTGGAACGTCTTAGACGTATCACATAGAGACCAAGGCAACTTGAGGTTATATGGTCAAGCCACACGGATCATTAGTACAGGTTAGCTCAATGCGTTGCCGCACTTACACACCCTGCCTATCAACCACCTAGTCTTGATGGTTCCTTTAGGGGACTTAAAGTCCCGGGAGATCTCATCTTGAGGCGCGCTTCCCGCTTAGATGCTTTCAGCGGTTATCGCTTCCGAACATAGCTACCCGGCAGTGCCACTGGCGTGACAACCGGAACACCAGAGGTTCGTCCACTCCGGTCCTCTCGTACTAGGAGCAGCCCCTCTCAAATCTCCAACGCCCACGACAGATAGGGACCGAACTGTCTCACGACGTTCTGAACCCAGCTCGCGTACCACTTTAAATGGCGAACAGCCATACCCTTGGGACCGACTA
>NZ_JBAMDI010000319.1:0-676 GCF_036961695.1 Pseudomonas sp. CGJS7
GCTCGCCGCGACCGCTCAGGGCCAGGCCGTCAGCACCAACTGTAATATTGGTTACTGCGTCAGGCGGTGTGATGTCCGGCGCATCGAATTGCAGTGGCGCCGAGGCGTTGCCGGCGGCATCCACCAGACGCACATCGAGCGCTTCACCATTGGCCTGGGCAGGCGACAAGGTGAGGCTGAACAGGCCGTCGGCACCGACGACGCCGGTGCCAATTAGGTTGCCGGCAGCATCGCGCACTTGCACGGTAGCGCCGGGCTCGCCGCGACCGGTGAAGGTGACGCCATCGGCCAAGGCCAGGTCAGTCGGTTGTGCAGGCGGCAGCAAGTCAGCCGAGGTGACCGAGCCCGGTTGGGATACGTTGCCAGCGGCGTCGGTGAGGGTGACTTGCAGCGTACTGCCATCGGTGATGGCCGGGTTCAAGGTGATCGCGAAGGTACCATCCGGATTGACCGTGCCCGTGGCAACTACGGTGCCTGCGTCATCGCGTACCTGAACGCTGGTACCGGCTTCGCCACGACCGCTGAGTTGGCTGCCGGCAGCGCTGATCACCAGATTGGTCGGTGCTTCAGGCGGGGTGGTATCGCCGCCGTCGATGTCCGGCGCGGTAAGGTTACTGGCGGTGGAGGCGTTGCCTGCCGCGTCGGTGGCCGTCACCTGCAGCACTTCACCGTCTAT
>NZ_JBAMDI010000032.1:0-88887 GCF_036961695.1 Pseudomonas sp. CGJS7
CGCCAACTGGGGCACCGCTGCGATCTGTGCGCAGACGGCCGCGAGGCGCTGGATGCGTTGGAACACGGCCGCTACGACTTGCTGCTGACCGACTGCCAGATGCCGGCGATGGACGGTTACGCGCTCGCGAGGCGGATCCGCGCGCAAGAGCGCGAGCTCGGCGGCGCGCGCCTGCCGATCGTGGCGATCACCGCCGGCGCGCTGCCGGAACAGCTCGATTCGTGCCTGGCCGCTGGCATGGATGCGTACCTGACCAAGCCGGTGCAATTGTCGCAACTGTGCGAAACCTTGCACCGATGGTTGCCCGAACGCGCCAGCGTCGGGGAGACGATGCGCGCGTCGGCATCGGATCCGCGCGAACCGATTGCGCCGGCCTTGCGCGCGGCCCTGCCGCTGCTGCTGAGCGAACTGCCCAACGATCGCGAGCGTCTGTCCGCGGCGCTGGCGTCCGGCAGCGGCGTGGCGACCGCGGCGGCGGTGCATCGCCTGATCGGCAGCGTCGCCTTGTACGACGGCGCGCTGGCCCGATCCGGCCAGCGCCTGGAAGGCCGCTTGCTGCTGCGTCCGCTCAGCGAAATGCACGCCGAGGTCGCCGCGTTCGACGGACGATTGCGCGGCTTGCAAATGAGCTTGCAACGCTCGCTCGCGGCGCGCTGAGCCGCCCCGGTTGCGGCGGCTAAGCCGACAGGCGTTGGAACGAGAACAGCCGCGCCAGCGGATGCGGGCGCCGTTCGATCCGCGCCCGCAGCAGTCCGGCGCCGATCATGCTGTAGGTGATGCCGTTGCCGCCGTAAGCCATGGCGAACTGCACGCGAGGCCCGTACTGCGGATGCGGCCCGAACCAGGGCAGGCCGTCGGCGGTTTCGGCGAAGGTGCCGGCCCAGGCGAAGGCCGGTTGCAGGCGCAGGCGCGGAAACCTTTGCGCGACCTGATCGGCGAGTTTGCGCGCACGCGATTCGACCCGGCGATCGCGGCGCGCGGGGATATCGATGGCGTCGTCGCAACCGCCCACTACCAAACGGCCGTCGCCGGTGCTGCGCAGGTACAGATACGGCCGCGCCGACTCCCACACCAAGGTCTCGCCCAAGGCTTGCAGTTCTTCGCGCGGCAATGGATCGGTGACGAAAGCGTAGCTGCTGCGATTACGCGCCAGGGCCTGGTCGATCCAATGCTGGCCGGCGTAACCGGCGGCGATCACCACGTGCTGAGCGCGCACCCGGATGCCGTCGCTGCTGCGCAGTTCCACCGAGCGCGAGGTCGCGTCGATGCGGTCGATGCGGCTGCGGTCGTACACCTGCACGCCGCGGCGCTGCAGGCGCGCCAGCAGGCGCAGGGTCATCCGGTAGGGATCGACCGCGGCCGCGCGCGCGCTGAGGATCGCGCCGGGCGCGCGCAGCCCGTAATCGGCGGCCAACTCGGCTGCGTCGAGCCAACGCAGGTCCAGCCCGTGGCGCGCACGCAACGCGGCCTCCGCGCGCAGGACCGGCACATGCGCCGGCTTGCTGGCGTAGTACAGGCTGGATTGCGCGCGGAAATCGACATCGCGCAGCTGGCGCGCGACCTCGGCCAGATCGCCGATCGCCTCCGCACAGGCGCGATACGCCAGCGCCGCGCGGCGTTCGCCGTATTGCCGGCACAGGTCGAGCAGGTGGGTGTCGATCTCGTACTGCAGCAGCGCGGTGCTGGCGGCGGTGCTGCCCCAACCGATGTCGCGTTGTTCGATCACCGCCACATCGAAGTCGTGTGCGGCCAGCTCATCGGCGATCAGTGCGCCGCTGATGCCGCCGCCGATCACCGCGATCTCGCAGCGCAGATCGCGCTCCAGGCGCGGGAACGCGTGCATCAGGCCGTTGCGGATCGCCCAGAACGGGTAGCCGCTTTTCAAGTCCACGGCGGTGGCCGGCGGGTAGGCATGCGCCTAGCAAAACCGGCGCGGCGTTTGCATCGGGTGATCGCGGGCGGTCTCAGTGGCGGACTTCGCTGACGTCCTGGACCACGTTGAGCCCGGGCAGCGGATCGATCGCCAGTTCTTTTTCCAGTTCCTGCTGGAACTGCTCGAAGCTGATGCCGCGCTCGGCGACCTCGCTCTGGGCGGCGCTGCGCAGGGCGCTGGAGCAGCCCAGGCTGACCTCGCGGCCTTCGCGGCGGTGCAGGGTGGCGGCGCGTTCCAGCAGCGCCAGCACCCGCGCCGCGCTCTCCGAGCCGCCGACGATGCGTCCGCCCAGGCCCAGGGTCCACTCGCCTTCGCGGCGGACGATCCCGCCCAGCAGCCGGCCGTGCGCATCGCGCAGCTCGGCATGCGGCTCGATCCGGGTGGCGCCGGGCAGGGGCGTGCTGCGGGCCTTGGCCAGCTTGCGTTTCTTGGCGTCGCGGCGGGCCTTGGAATTGATCGACATGGTGCTTCCTCTGGCTATGCCGGAACGTTTCGGGCCCATCATAGCCTGTCGGCCGGTGTGGCCAAACCCGCGATCGGGTTCACAAAAAGGCCGCCGCGCCGGGGCCGGGGCCGGGGCAGGCGCCGGCGCGGCGGCTGGCGCGGGTCAGTGGTGGTGCGCGTGCTCCTGTGCGGGTTCCGGCGTGGGCGCCGGCCCGGTCTGCTGCCTGGGTTTGTGCTCGTGCGGCGCGGCCGAGGGCGGATGGCTGTGGTCCGATTCGGCCGCGGCAGGCGGATGCTCATGAGACTCAGCCGATGCGTGCGGACCGGGCGAAGCCTCCATCGCGGGCGAGTGATGGTGGCCGCCATCGGCCTCGGTCTCGCCGCCGCCGTGCGAATGGCCGCCGCTGCTGGCGACCAGATCGCGGTACTGGGCCGCGTCCAGGCTGGGCAGCTTGCGCAGGAATGCGACCAAGTCCCAGACGTGTTCATCGCCCATGCTCGATCCCCAGGCCGGCATGCCCGATGCCTTGACCCCGTGCTTGATCGTCCAGAACGCCGCGGCCGAATCCACCGCGTGCTTGGACAGGTCCGGCGGCGCCGGATACAGACCGCGCGCGAGTTCGGTCGAGGCCATGCCGGGGGCCAGATGGCAGCCGGCGCACATCGCCTGATAGTTGCCGGAACCGTTGCGGATGCGCTGCTCATCGTCCAGCGCGGGCACCTCGATCTTGGCCGCGCGCACCGCGATCGAGCGTTCGCGCGCGAATTCGAGCAAGGCGTACACCGGCCGGGTGTGCGGCGTATCGGCGCCGACGTCGTACGCGCCCCACCACAGCGCGCCGGCGCCCAGGCCGAGCGCCGCCAGCGTCGCGGCGCTCAGCCGCAACGTATTGCGTATCGTGTTGTTCACGGTTGCGTCTCCGAAAAGGTCAGAACCAAACGCGCACGCCGGCGACCCAACGGGTGTCGTCGATGTCCTCGCCCTCATCGCGGCGATAGTCGGCCGTGTCGCCGAACGCACGCTCGCGGCTGATGCCGATATAGGGCGCGAACTGGCGGCTGATTTCGTAACGCAGGCGCAGCCCGGCTTCTACCGTGCTCAGTCCGGAACCCACGCCGCGTCGCGCATCCTGTTTGCCGGACACTTCGACTTCGATCAGCGGTTGCAGGATCAGCCGGTTGGTCAGCAGCAACTCGTACTCGGCTTCGAAGTTCAACGCGCTGCGTCCGGACGGGCCGATGTACGCGGTCGCGGCGACTTCGAACTTGTACGGCGACATGCCCTGCACGCCGACGGCGGCCCAGGTTTGCGCGCGTTGCGGCCGGAAATCGTGCTTGGCGCCGACCACCAGATCCCACCACGGCGAAATCGCGCGGCCGTACAAGGCTTCCAGATTGGCGGATTCAGTGCGTCCGTGCTCGCGTTCGCCTTCGCTGCGCAGCCACAGGCGATCGGTGTCGGTGCCGAACCAGGCTTGGCCTTCCCAGGCCTGGGCGCCGCCGTGATCGGCTTCGACCGCTTCCAGGCGGTTGAACAGCACGTAGTGGTTGAACTCGGGCGCGTGCTGCATGTGCAGCGAGATCGGCGGGAACGCGGCGGTGCGGTCGGCCGGCGTGGGCACCGGGATCGGTTCGCGCGGCGTGTCCGATGTTTGCGGCTTCGCCGCGGGCGCGTGGTCCATCTTCGAGTGGTCCATTTGCGAATGGTCCATCGTCGAATGATCCATTTCCGAATCGCCGGTCGCCTTCGACGGCGTCGGCTTCTGCATCGTCGAATGGTCCATCTTCGAATGGTCCATCTTCGAATGATCGACCGTCGGCTGCGCTTGCTCGGACTTAGCTTGCGCGGGCGCCGCATGCGCATTGTGGTCGTGGCTCTGCGCCTGCGCGGCGGCGCTCAGCAACAGACTCAGTGCCAGCGCCGAACGGGGAAGGGTGGTGATCATGTTCATTCCTCCACCCGCACTTCGCGCATCATGCCCGCTTCCATGTGGTACAGCAGATGGCAGTGGTAGGCCCAGCGGCCGAGCGCGTCGGCGCGCACGCGGTAACTGCGGCGGGTGCCCGGCGGCATGTCGATGGTGTGCTTGCGCACCTGGAACTCGCGCTGCTCGTTCTCCAGGTCGCTCCACAGGCCGTGCAGATGGATCGGGTGGGTCATCATGGTGTCGTTGACCAGCACGATGCGCATGCGCTCGCCGTAGGTCAGCCGGATCGGCTCGGCGCCCATGAATTTCTGGCCGTCGAAAGACCAGGCGAATTTCTCCATGTGTCCGGTCAGATGCAGTTCGATTTCGCGGCTGGGTTCGCGCCCGTCCGGATCCTCGAACAAGCTGCGCAGATCGGCGTAGGTCAGCACCTTGCGGCCGTTGCCGCGCAAGCCGATGCCCGGATCGTCGAGCTTGGGCGAGACCGACATCGCGCGCATGTCGATCAGGCGCGCATCGCCGGTCGCCGCCGGCTTGGCCATCGCCGAATGGTCCATCCCGGCCATCGAACCGGCGGAATGATCCATGCCGGCCATGCCCATGTTGGCGCCGCAACCGCCTTCCATGCCCTTCATCTTCGACATGTCGTGGCCGCCGCTCATGCCGCCGTGGCCCATGTCGTCCATGGTCAGCAGCGGCCGCGGATCGGTGCGCGGCACTTCGGCCTGCAGGCCTTCGCGCACCGCCAGGGTGCCGCGCACGTAGCCGGTGCGGGCGTTGTCCTGGGCGAATACGGTGTAGGCGTCCTGGCCCGACGGCTCGACCAGCACGTCATAGGTTTCGGCCACCGCGATGCGGAATTCATCGACGCTGACCGGATGGATGTACTGCCCGTCGGCGGCGACCACGGTCATTTTCAGGCCGGGAATGCGCACATCGAAGTAGGTCATCGCCGAGCCGTTGATGAAGCGCAGCAGCACCTTTTCGCCGGGCTTGAACAAACCGGTCCAGTTGGCCGCGGGCGTGGCGCCGTTGAGCAGGTAGGTGTAGGTGTGGCCGTTGACGTCGGACAGGTCGGTCGGGGTCATGCGCATGCGGCCCCAATCGCCGCGGTCGCGCAGGGTCGCGGCCAGGCCCTTGTCGCCGATGTCGCGGATTGCGTCGCCGACCGTGCGCTTGTAGTAGTTGTCGTAGCTCGACATCTTCTTCAGCCGGCGGAACAGTGCGGCCGGGTCGACGTCGGTCCAGTCCGACAGCAGCATCACGTGCTCGCGGTTGAAGTGGAACGGCGCGGGTTCGCGCGGCTCGATCACGATCGCGCCGTACAAGCCGGCCTGTTCCTGGAACAGCGAATGGCTGTGATACCAGTAGGTGCCCGATTGGCCGACCCGGAAGCGATAGACGTAGCTCTCGCCCGGACGGATGCCGTCGAAGCTGAGCCCCGGCACGCCGTCCATGTTGGCCGGCAGGATCAGCCCGTGCCAATGGATCGAGGTCATGCCTTCGCGCAGGCGGTTGGCCACGCGCAAGGTCACCGTGTCGCCTTCGCGCCAGCGCAGGATCGGCGCGGGCAGGCTGCCGTTGACGGTGACCGAAGGCCGCACCCGGCCGGTGAAGTTGGCCAGGGTTTCGCCGATCGACAGATCGAACTCGGTGCCGGTGAGCACTTGCGGGGCCTGGACCATGGCCGGCGCGGCGTTGACGCCGCGCCACAGGCCGCTGCCGGCGATCGCGCCGCCGGCGGCGAGTCCGGCGACGAAACGGCGGCGGCCGGCATCGGCCGGCGCGCCGTTGTTGGAAAAATATCGGTTCATCAGCATCTTCCGTTGGAAGCTTCGCGATCGTTCTCGCGATGCGCGCAACGCGCGGTCCGGCCGCTCAGGCCGATCCGCAGGTGCGCGTAAGAACGGCCGGACCGCGCAAGCATCGGCGATGTGCGCGAACGACCGTGTTCCGGGGCGAACCCGGCAGCGAGGATCAGGCGATGGGTGGCCGCAACGGCAGGCTGGACACGCCCGAGGGCGCATCGACTTCGCGCGGCCAGGCCAGCGCGGCGTGAGCCAGTTGCGGCGGCGCGGGCAGGGCGATGCGGACCATCGCCACGGCCTGCAGACAGTCGCATTGGCAACGGAACTTGCCGCAGCAGTCGTCGTCGTGTTGGATCGGATCGGGCTGCGGCGCCGGATCGGCCGCGTGACCCGCCATGTTCATGCCGGCGCTGTCGTGGCAATCCGATTCCATCGCCATGGCCGCATGCTTGGATGCGTCCATCGCCGGCGACTGCATCGGCGCGGTCTTGCCCATGAGCATCGCGTGGCCGCCGCCCACCGACATCGCCGCCGCCGCGTAGCCGTTCAGGCATAGCGCGACGATCAACAGCAAGCGCAGCAGTAGCGAGGAATAGGTCATGGGGCGCCGATCGGAGTGCGGCACAGAATGGTGCAGGCCAGCGATAGTTTCAAGCATTCGCGCGCCGGCGGAGTTAAACCGGCGTGAGCCGGAAAGTCGACCCCTGTGGGAAGGTTGCGCGGTAATCGACAGGTGCGGACGCCGCGGTTACTTGGCCACGTCGCCGTACTCGGTGTAGATCGCCCGCAGCACCGTCGCCTCGCCGACGCGATCGCCGACTTGCA
This sequence comes from Pseudomonas sp. CGJS7, assembly GCF_036961695.1. Taxonomy (NCBI): domain Bacteria; kingdom Pseudomonadati; phylum Pseudomonadota; class Gammaproteobacteria; order Pseudomonadales; family Pseudomonadaceae; genus Pseudomonas; species Pseudomonas sp. CGJS7. The sequence continues at coordinate 6,939 of NZ_JBAMDI010000032.1, forward strand.
AGGCTCCGCCGGGCGCGGCGGTGGGCGCAGCGCTGCGCAGTGCCTGATTCTCGGGCGCTGCGGGCGTCGTTGTTCGAACCTGAACGATCTGGTCCACATCCGGCGGCCCCTCCAGACGATGGGCGAGGAAACGCTCGCTGGCGCGGCCGAAACCGATCCAGTGGGTCGGCTGCGCAGTGCGGCCGGGTTCGAAGCGGCGGAAATGCACCAGCTCGCGCACGCCGACCTGGATGTCGCGAACGATCGGCACGCCGCCGCGTTCGAAATGGCCGCGGTACAGATCGGCCTTGAAACTCGCATCGGGCTTGATCGTCTCCGGCAGCACCCATTGCTCGGTCGGGGCCAGGGTGTAGTACTCGCCCGGATAGCGCGCGGCGTCGGCGCGATAGGTTTGCAAGGCCTGCTCGGGCAGGCGCGCTTCGAAGATCAGCTGATAGTTGTGCGGGCGGTGGAACATCGGCAGATGCGACAGGTACACCGCATCCACGCCCACCACCAGCATGCCGTGGGTGTTGGGCGAATCGGCGAATTCCTGCGGCTGGGCGATGCGGGCGAAGGCGAAGTCGTCGCCGGCGCGCGCGGCGACGAAATCGCCGAGGTTCTCGACCTGCTCGCGCCATTGCGCCAGATGCCTGGCGCTCAGAGCCAGTGCGTGTTCGTCGGGTTGAAACGCGGCGCCGAGCGGGTACAAGCGTCCGGGCGTGGCGCTCATTTCGATATGCGCGCCGAGCACGTTGTCGACCGGATGGGTCGCGGCGAACTCGGCCAGGCGCTGGGCGCTGGCGCGATAGGCGCGCCAATCGCGCACGGTCAGCAGCCCGGGATAGAGACTGTCGCCGCTGAGCAAGCTCGCGGTGCGGGCGTCGTAGATCGCGATATGCGCCGGCTCGTGTCCGGGCAAGGGCAGTACCGTCAGCGGCCGCCCGCCCAGATCGAACTGCGCCTGACCCTCGGGCCAGCGATCCAGGCCGAAGAACGCGGCGACTTCGGCGGCTTGCCGGCCGACGATGCGGGTGTCGTCGCGGTCGCGGAACTGGCCATCGCCGTGCACATGGTCGCGATGGCCGTGGCTGTGCGCGACCACCAGCGGCAGCGACTTCAAGCCGCGTTCGCGCTGCCATTGCGCGAGCAGGCGGTCGACGGTGGTGCGCAGCGGCAGTTGGGCGCCGTTCGCCGGCTCCGCGCCGGTATCGAGCAACAACGCGCGCTCGTCGCCGGCCAGCAGGTAAATGAACGGCGCTTCGAAGTTGCTGGCCTTGGATTGGCGCAGCACCCAGAAGCCCGGCGCGGCTTGCTGCACTTGCAACGGCGCTTCATCGGCGGCGCCGTGAATCCAGCGCTCGGGCAGATCCCGGCGCGCCGCCGATGCGGGCGCAGCCGCGGCGATCAGCGTCAGCGTCAGCGTCGTCAGCAGGATCGTTCGCAGGCAACGGATGGAGCAGGGATTCATGGGGACACAGCGGACGGTGGGAGGCGAATTATCCGTCACCGAGGCGGCTTGCGCATCGGCGCCGGCGACCGCGGCGCGACTGGGCCCGTGCTGTCGTGCAACACCGGCCGGGCGGTCGCGGGCGTTTACTACCAACCGGCCCACATCGCGAACGTGAAATCGTTCCGGAAAATCGCAAGTCCCATGAAACAAGCCGTTGACAGCGCTGTCATGCGAATCCAGTTTCGGCCGCGAATCTGTCGCGCGGCGGTCGTCCGGCCGCGACGGGCAGGCTCGCCTTCATTCAGCCGGAGTCGCTGCCATGAACTTCCAACGCCTGATCGCCGCCGCCGCGTTGCTCGCGGCCGCCGGCCTGTTCGCCCCGCAACCCGCCGCCGCCCAGACCCTGGTCTGGCAAGACGAATTCGATGGCCCGTCGATCGACGGCGAGAAATGGATCTACGACGTCGGCGACGGTTGCCAGCTCGGGATATGCGGTTGGGGCAACAGCGAACTGCAGTACTACACCAGCCGCCCGGAGAACGCGCGGATCGAGAACGGCCGTTTGATCATCGAAGCGCGGCGCGAGAATTTCGGCAGCCGCGCGTTCACCTCGGCGCGGTTGAAGACCGAAGGCCGGATGCACTTCAAGTACGGCACCCTGGAAGCGCGGATCAAGGTGCCGGACCTGCGCAACGGCTTGTGGCCGGCGTACTGGATGCTCGGAACGATGGGCAACTGGCCCGCACGCGGCGAGGTCGACTTTCTGGAAATGGGTTCGGCCGCGGCGATCGCCGCCGGCGTCACCAACCGCCGCGTCGGCGCGGCGGTGCATTGGGACTACAACGGCTCGCAGGCCGATTACGGGCTCGACCACAACAGCGCCTTCGATCTCAACAACGATTTCCACACCTACCGCATGACCTGGGACCCGCAGTTCATCCGCGTGTCGATCGACGGCCAGCAGTTCTTCGAGTTCGCCATCTCCAATATCGAAGGCGCGTCGTTGCACGAGTTCCATCACCCGTACTACCTGCTGCTGAACCTCGCCGTCGGCGGCAGCTACACCGGCGTGATGTCGAACGAGGCGATCAGCGCGCCGCTGCCGGGCCGGATGGAGATCGACTACATCCGCCTGTACCAGAACCCGGGCAGCGAGCTGTACACCGGCGCCAATCCGCCCAGCGGAAAGTTCGGCGTGTACAGCGAACGCGCCGACATGAACGCACGGCTGAACTTCAACGGCGACGCCAACCTGTGGCTGTGGAACAACCTCAGCGCGATTTCCGCACCGGCTTACGAGGGCAATCAATCGATGGCGTTCCGCGCCAACGCCGGCGCCTGGTACGGACTGGGCGTGGCGTTGAACGCGCACAAGAACATGAGCCGCTTCGGCAACGGCCGGCTCAAGTTCCACATGCGTACGACCACGCCGTCGACCTTCAAGATCGGCATCAACAGTTCCTTCGGCGACAGTTGGATCGATTTCGTCGCCGGCGGCCAGCAGTACGGCCTGGTCCGCGACGGGCAATGGCACGAGGTCAGCATTCCGTTCAGCGCCTTCCACGATCTGGACCTGCACGCGGTGAAGCAGATGTTCATGCTGGTGTCCGATCCGCCGGCATCGAATGTCGATGTGTTCATCGACAACGTGTACTACCAGGACAACTGATCCGCGCCGACAGGCGATCCCGTGATGCGCGTCGCAGCCGAGAACGCTCAGGCTGTGACGCGTATCGCGCCTGAATATCTTGAACGCCGCGCGCAGGTTGGGTAATTCGCGAGCGCGTCATCACATTCGAACAGCGTGCTGCGCCGCAACACCTTGCCAGATGTCACAGCGTTGGCGTAGCGTAGGCGGTCACGGACGACGCTATCAGGCCCGTCCCTCCGGCCAGCCGGCGTTCTCGCCCGCAAGCTCAATCACTCATAAGAGCTTGCAGGTGACCCTTGAACGCATTCCGACGCGCGGCTTGCGCGCTGCTTCGTGCCTCGATTATTCCCGCTGAACGCCGCGACCGGCCGGTCGCGGGCGATCGCGTCGCCGCGCAGCCGCGTCCGCACGCGGGAGCGCGGCGATGATCGGCGAAGCGCAGGCGCGGGCCGCTGCCGATTCGCAGGCCGCTTCGCCGGCTGGGGCCGCATCGACGTTGCATGGCTTGTCCGGCCTGTCCAGCGCCTCGTTGCTGGCGGCGTACCAGCCGCACGACTCGCTGTTTTCTTCGGCCAATCATCAACTGCATGCGCGCGGCGTGCTGCATTCGCTGGCGCGGCCGATCGAAGACGATCTGGCCGGCGCGGCCGAGCGCATGCTGGCGCAGACCGCCTCGGAGATCGGGCGCTTGCCGCTGCTCGGCGCGGTGCCGTTCGATCTGGGCCAGCCTTCGCGCTTGTGGATGCCGGCGCAGACCGCGTTCGTGGCCGGACGGGCGCGGCAACGCGGGGCGATGCTCAGCGGCTTGAACCATGAGCCGCGCGCCTTGCCGCGGATCGAGGCGATGCCGGCGGCGACCCAGTTCAAGCGCAACGTCGAGCGCTCGCTGGATCGGATCAGCGGCGGCGATTTGAGCAAGGTGGTGATGTCGCGCAGCCTGCGCATCGCCACGCGGGTGGATGTGGCGCAGTTGCTCGGGCAATTGCTGGCGCGCGCGCCGGCGGCGTATACCTTCGCGATGGATCTGGCCGGCGCCGGCGGCCCGCCGGCATGTTTGATCGGTTCCAGCCCGGAGCTGCTGCTGTCCAAGCGCGGCGCGCGGATCGTTTCCAATCCTTTGGCGGGTTCGATTCCGCGTTCGGCCGATCCGCAGGAGGATCAACGCCGGGCGCGCGGTCTGCTCGATTCTGCCAAGGATCTGCACGAGCACGCCCTGGTGATCGACGCGGTCGCCGCGGCCCTGCGTCCGTATTGCCGCGAACTGCAGGTGCCGGTGTCGCCGTCGTTGGTGGCCACGCCGACCATGTGGCATTTGTCGACCCGGGTCGATGGCGTCTTGCACGATCCGACCACCAGTTCCTTGCGTCTGGCGCTGGCGCTGCATCCCACGCCGGCGGTCTGCGGCTATCCGACCGAATCCGCGCGTCGCGCGATCCGCGAACTGGAAGGCTACGACCGCGGCCTGTTCACCGGCCTGGTCGGTTGGTGCGACGGCGAAGGCGACGGCGAATGGGCGGTGACCATCCGCTGCGCCTTGATCGAAGAAGACAGCGCCACCGTGTTCGCCGGCGCCGGCATCGTCGCCGGTTCGCAGCCGGAGGCCGAACTGGCCGAAACCAGCGCCAAGCTCGGCACCATGCTCGGCGCGATGGGCTTGGCGCATGCGCTGGAGGCGGGCGCAGGGGAGGGCGCGGCATGAGCGCCACCGAACCGCTGCCGGGATTCACCGCGTGGCCGGAAGAACTGGCTGAGCGTTATCGTCAACGCGGTTATTGGACCGGCGTAAGTCTGTACGCCGATCTGGCCCGCAGCGCGGCCGCGCATCCGGACCGCATCGCCATCGTCTGCGGCGAGCGCCGCTGGAGTTATGCCGAGTTCGACCAGCGCGTGCGCCGCTTCGCCGCGGGCTTGCTCCGCTTGGGCATCGCGCCGCGCGAGCGGGTGCTGCTGCAGCTGCCCAACATCGGCGAGTTCTACGTCGCCTGTCAGGCCTTGTTCCGGATCGGCGCCTTGCCGGTGTTCGCCTTGCCCGCGCATCGCCGCGCCGAGATCGGCTATTTCGTCGAGCACGCCCAGATCAGCGCCTGCGTGATCGCCGACCGCGAAGCCGGGTTCGACTACCGCGAGATGATCCGCGAAGTCCGCCAAGCCAATGCGTGCTTGCGCGAAGTGATCGTCGTCGGCGACGCGGCCGAGTTCGTCGGCTTCGACAGCCTGCTCGACGATCCGCGCGAACCGTCCGCACCCGATGCCGGCGAGGTCGCGTTCCTGCAATTGTCCGGCGGCAGCACCGGCGTGCCCAAGCTGATTCCGCGCACCCACGACGATTATCTCTACAGCGTCCGCGCCAGCGCCGAGATCTGCGGGCTGAGCGAAACCACCGTGTTTCTGTGCGCCTTGCCGGCCGCGCACAATTTCCCGATGAGCTCGCCCGGCGCGCTCGGCGTGTTCCATGCCGGCGGTTGCGTGGTGCTGGCGCGTCAGGCCGATCCGGAATCGTGTTTCGGCCTGATCCAGCGCGAACGGGTCAACCTGGTCGCGTTGGTGCCGTCGCTGGCTTTGGCCTGGCTGGAATCGCGGGTGCGCAATCGCTACGACCTGAGCAGCCTGGACTGCGTGCAGATCGGCGGCGCGCATCTGGCCGGCGAGGTCGCGCGTCGGGTGCCGGAGGCGTTCGGCTGCCGTTTGCAGCAGGTGTTCGGCATGGCCGAGGGCCTGGTCAACTACACCCGCGAAGACGATCCGCCCGAACTGGTGCTCGGCAGCCAAGGGCGGCCGATCAGCGCCGATGATGAGATCCGCATCGTCGATGACGAAGACCGCGATGTCGGCGATGGCGAAATCGGCCATCTGCTCACCCGCGGCCCCTACACCATCCGCGGCTATTACCGCGCCGATGCGCACAATGCGCGGGCGTTTACCGCCGACGGTTTCTACCGCACCGGCGACCGGGTGCGGCGTTTGCCGAGCGGGCATCTGCTGGTGGAAGGCCGGGCCAAGGATCAGATCAACCGCGGCGGCGAGAAAATCGCCGCGGAAGAAATCGAAGGCTATCTGCTTGCGCATCCGGCGGTGTTCGACGCGGCCTTGGTGGCGATGCCCGACCGCTGGCTGGGCGAGAAATCCTGCGCCTTCGTGGTCCCGCGCAACGACAGCCACGGCGTGCCGGTGACCACCGTGCGCGAACTGGCGGCGTTCCTGCGCGAACGCGGCATCGCCGCTTTCAAGATTCCCGACCGGATCGAGTTCCTCACCGCCTTGCCGCGCACCGCGGTCGGCAAGATCGACAAGAAAGCATTGCGCGCGCGTTTCTCCGCGCCGAACCGCGAAACCGCCGACGCTCAACCGCCAACCACCCACAGCGCCGCGTCCGCCGCGCCGAACCGACTCGCAGAAGCCACGCCATGACCATCCCCGCCATCGCCTCCTATCCCATGCCCGACGCGGCGCAACTGCCGGTCAATCGGGTCGACTGGCGCCCGGACCCGGCCCGCGCGGTGCTGCTGATCCACGACATGCAGGATTATTTCCTGGCCTTCTACGACCGCGAACAAGCGCCGGTGCCGCAGCTGTTGCAGAACATCCGCGCCTTGCGCGATGCCTGCGACGACGCCGGCGTGCCGGTGGTCTACACCGCGCAGCCGACCCAGCAGAGCCCGGTGCAGCGCGGCCTGCTGCAGCCGTGGTGGGGACCGGGCATCACCGCCAAGCCGGAGCTGGCGCCGGTGGCCGACTTCATCGCGCCGCGTCCGCAGGACACCGTGCTGACCAAATGGCGTTACAGCGCGTTCGTGTCCAGCGACCTGCGCGAACGCATGCGCGCGCAAGGCCGCGACCAGCTGATCGTCTGCGGCATCTACGCCCATATCGGCTGCATGATGACCGTCGCCGATGCGTTCATGCACGACATCCAGCCGTTCCTGATCGCCGATGCGGTCGCCGATTTTTCCGCCGAGGAACATGCGCTGGCCTTGAACTACGTTTCGCGCCGCTGCGGCGTGGTGATCGACCGCGCCGCCTGCACGACCGCGCTGGGCGAAGGCCTGGGCCTGCCGGCGAGCCTGATCGCGCTGCGCACCGAGTTGGCGCTGATCATGGAGCGGCCGCTGGAGGAGATCGAGGCCGAGGACAACCCGTTCGAGGCCGGGCTGGATTCGATCCGGCTGATGACCCTGCTGGAGCGTTGGTCCAGCCGCGGCGAGCGGATCGGCCTGGTCGAACTGGCCGAACGCGGCAGCGTGGCGCAATGGTGGGAACTGATCCAGTCGCGGCGAGCGGCGTGATGGGCTCGGAGCAGTTCGCAGAGCAACCGGCGTTGCCGTTGACCGGCCCGCAGTTGGGCATGTGGGCGGGCCAGCAGCTCGACCCGCAGAGCCCCTCGTTCTGGACCGGCGAGGCGATCGAGCTGGAAGGCCCGCTCGACACCCAGGCCCTGGAGGCCTCGATCCGCGAAGCGTTGAGCGCCTGCGACGCGCTGCAAATGCGTTATGCCGATGAAGGCGAGGGCGTGCGCCAGCGGCTGCAAACCCGGCGCAGCGTGCTGATCGCGCGCGAGGACTATGCCGATTGCTCCGACCCGTGGGGCAGCGCCTGGCAGTGGATGCGCGAGGATCTGCTGCGTCCGGCCGATCTGGCCCAGCGGCCGTTGTTCGCCACCGCCTTGATCCGGGTGAGCGAGCAACGCCACATCTGGTATCTGCGCTCGCATCACATCGCCCTGGACGGATTCGGCTATCTACTGGTGATCCATCGCGTCGCCGAGCTGTACTCGGCGCGCGTCGCCGGCCGCGAGCCGGCACCGGCGCGCGACTGGTCGCTGGCGCCGGTGATCGCCGAGGAAGCGGCGTATCGCAGTTCGCAGGCGTGCCTGGACAGCCAACGGTTCTGGTCGCAGCGCCTGGCCGGCGCGGGCGAGCCGGTCACGCTGGGGCCCAAGCTGGCGCCAGCGGATAGTTCGCGCTCGCGCCGCAGCCTGTTGCCGCCCGGCGACTACGCGCAGTGGCAGGGCGCCGCGCGCAGAGTCGGGGTGGATTGGTCGGCGTGGTTGATCGCGGCGATTTTCGCCTGGATGCACGTGCGCAGCGGCGAGTCGGAACTCAGCATCGGTTTGCTGGTGATGAACCGGCTCGGCTCGGCCGCGCTCGGCGTGCCGTGCATGGCGATGAACGTGGTGCCGCTGCGTCTGCGCTTGTCGCCGCAGCGCAGTTTCGAGGCCTTGGCCCGCGAGGTCGCCGCGGAACTGCGCGAGTTGCGCCCGCATCAGCGCTACAACTACGAATGGCTGCGCAACGATCTGGGCCTGGGCGACAGTCACGCGCAGCTGTACGGGCCGGTGGTGAATCTGATGCCGTTCGATCGCGGCTTCGTATTCGAAGGCCTGCGCAGTCGCGCCCATCCGGTCTCGGTCGGTTCGGTCGAGGACATGGACATCACCGTGTCGCCGTTGGCCGAGGGCCTGCGCTTCGACATCGAAGCCAATCCCGATGCCTACTCCGAGCTAGTGCTGGCGCGGCATCACGCGGCGCTGCTGCGCTTGATCGAATCGGCGGTCGCCGATCCTTCGATCGCGCTGGCCGAACTGGCGCGGCGCGATCGCATCGAACCCGAGCGCGAGGCGGCATGAGCGCTCGGCCGAGAGCGCGTTTGCTGCAGGTGCTGCGGATCGTCGAGCGCACTCCGCAAATGCGCCGGATCACCTTGGGCGGCGCCGATCTGGCCGGTTTTACGGCCGGCAGCGAAGGCGCGCACATCAAGTTGCTGTTTCCGCCGTTGGCCGGCGAGGCGCCGGTATTGCCGATGCTCGGCGAACGCGGGCCGGTCTGGCCCGAGGGCGCGGTGCGGCCGGTGGTGCGCACTTACAGCGTCGCCCGCATCGATGCCCAGGCGCAGGAACTGGACGTCGATATCGTCCTGCACGGCGACGAAGGTCCGGCTTCGCGCTGGGCCCTGACCGCGCGGGTCGGCGACAGCCTGGGTCTGGCCGGGCCCGGCGGGCCGGAGTTGTTCCGCGCCGATGCCGATCGCCATCTGCTGATCGGCGATCCCAGCAGTTACGCCTTGCTGTGCGCGGTGATCGCAAAACTGCCCGGGCACGCGCGCATCGACGCGTTGCTGGAAGTGCCCGATGCCGAGGAAGTTCAGCCGTTGCCGCAACACCCCGGGCTGACGGCGCGCTGGATCTCGCGCGACGGCGCGCCGGCCGGGCCGAGTCTGCGCCTGCTCGAAGCGGTGCGCGGCTTGCCTTGGCCGAGTTCGGACCGGGTCTCGGCGACCTTGGCCGGCGAAAGCGCGCAGGTCGTGGCGATCCGCGATTTCCTGCTGCGCGAACGCGCGGTGGCCAAATCGATGATGTACGCGGTGCCGTACTGGAAAGACCGTTGGGACGAGGAGCGCTATCACGACGAGCGCCATCGGATCATGGACGAATTCGACGAGGCGCAGGCGTGAGCGCGGCGCAGGGCGAGTTCGCCGGGCGGATCGCGCTGGTCACCGGCGCGGCGCAGGGGATCGGCGCGGCGGCGGCGATGCGTTTGGCGCAGGCGGGGGCGGCGCTGGCCTTGATCGATCGCGATGCGGACGGGCTCGACGCCGTCGCCGCGTCCCTGCGCGCTGGGGGCGCGCGGGTGTGGACGACGGCGCTGGATCTGGCCGATGCGGCGGCGGTCGACGGCGCGGTCGCCGAGATCGAGTTGCGATTCGGCGAGATCGATCATCTGGCCCATGTCGCCGGCATCCTGCGCGTGGGCGAGGCGGTCGATCTGGACATCGACGACTGGGACGCGTGCATGGCGGTCAACGCCCGCGGCGCTTTCGCGGTGACCCGGGCGGTGGCGCGGCGGATGCAAGTGCGCGGGCGCGGCAGCATCGTAGCGGTCGGCTCCAACGCGGCCGCCGCGCCGCGCATCGGCATGTCGGCGTATGCGGCCTCGAAGGCCGCAGTGACTCAGTATTTGCGTTGCCTTGCGCTGGAACTGGCGCCGCACGGCATCCGTTGCAATATCGTATCGCCGGGCTCGACCGACACCGCGATGCAGCGAGCCTTCGCCGCCGACGAAAGCGCGCGCCAACAGATCCTGCGCGGCTCCTCGGAGCGGTTCCGCCTGGGCGTGCCGCTGGGCCGGATCGCAGACCCCGACGATATCGCCGAGGCGATCTGCTTTCTGCTGTCCGATCGCGCCCGCCATATCACCTTGCACGATCTGCGCGTGGACGGCGGCGCCACCCTGGACGCGTAGGCGCGGGCAGGGCGGGCAAAAAAACGCCGGCCGTGGCCGCGGCCGGCGTTCAATCGCTACAACTGCGGGCGTCGCGATCAGGGCAGGATGATGCCGCGATCGTCGTTCTCGCCGACCACGCCGCTGTTGGCGCCGCCGTTGTTCCAGACGATGTACAGGTACTTGCGCTCGCCCGGCGCCGGGTCGCCGTAGTCGCCGTTGTCGGCGAAGAATTCGCGCTGCTTGTTGGCGTACTGCTGGCTGACCTTGCTGGTGACGTCGTTGGTCGAGTTCCAGACGCCGTAACCGGCATACGTAATGGTCGTCATGTGCATGTCCTCGCAATGGATGAGACGACGGTCGCTCGCACGTCCTTGGGCCTACGAGCCGCTCGCCGGTGTCGTCCTGGCCGGCGGTTGCAGACCAGGGTCCACAGATCCGGCCGCGCCGACCTGCCGGAAACCTTACGGTTGACCCGGCGCCGTCGCGGCGGGGGCAAACTCACCCAAGTTCACGAAATAGGCGATGCCAGCCAAAGCTGGCGATACGCCGCAGCGGACAGTCGCAATCCGCAAGACCGGGTTTGGCTAAGATGCCCGGCCCCTTCCTGAATACCTGTCGATCGGGTCCGGTCGCCGCGACATAGACGTCGCCGGCCGCCGGACCTGTGGAAGGGGAGCAACGCTCCAACTCATCAACGACCCATCATGGAGGTGGTCGAATGAAGTCATTGCACGTGACGACGCTGGTCGCAGCGTTGGGCTTGTCCGGTTTCGCCGCCGCGTATTTTATCGGCGACGCCGCACCCGGCCCCCAGGGCGCGCCTGAAAGCGCCCGCAAAACCCTCTCGGCTCAGTCGCCATCCGCCGGCAAGGCGGACGACGGCACCGCCGCGCGGCAAATCCTGTTCGTCGAGCCGGGCAGCTTCTCGCTGACCTCCGAGCAAGGCGAGCAGGTCGACAAGAGCCTGAAGGTGACCTACAACGGCCGCGGCGGTTTCATCTTCGCCGAGCCCGACAACGCCACCTTCATCGCGCATCCCAGCATCACCTGGCTCGGCCGCAACAAGTACCGGGTCGACCTGCGCACCTCGGCGGGTCTGGCCGCGGGCACCTATCGCGGCTTCGTCGACGTGCGGGTCTGCCGCGAAACCCCGTGCGTCAACATCATCCCGGGCGCGCAGGCCCTGGTGGCGTATGAGGTGATCGTCAAGTCCGACGGCACCGAATGGGTCAATACCGGCGAATGGCGCACCTTCCAGCGCAACGCCGCCCACGACGGCTACATCCCGGTCAAGCTCAAGCCGGAGCGTTTCGCCTACAAGTGGGAATGGAAGCGCACCACCGGCACCAGCGCCGACCGCAACTTCATCAACTCGGTGGCGACCGAGGACGGTCAGGTGTTCGTCTCCGAAGACGTCTACGCCGGCCAGCCCTGGTTGTATTCGCTCAACGAAGCCGACGGCACCGTGCGCTGGAAGCAGCAGTTCGTGTTGCCCGACCGCCCGGCGCTCAATCCGCCCGCCACCGCCGGCGGCAAGGTGTTCCTGACCACCACCGGCCACAGCAGCACCTTCCTGTGGGGCTTCAACGCCGCCACCGGCGCGGCGGCCTCGCAAAGCGCGTTCTCGGTCCAGTGGGACAACCAGCTGGCGCCGACCGTGCACAAGAACCTGGTCTACATCAACGGCGGCTATTACGGCGGCACGGTGCTGGCTTACGACTTCAACGACGGTCAGTTGAAGTGGCAGCAGAACAGCGGCGGCGACGACGACATGGCCACTCCGGCGGTCGACGACAACAACGTCTACCACTACGACGGCATCGGTCTGAAGGTCTACAACGCCACCACCGGCGCCAGCGTGGCCAACATCAACGATCCGTACCAGCCGGAGCAGGGTTACTCGTACCACTCCGCGCCGATGCTGGGTTCGGCCGACAACGTGATCGCCTTCAGCGGCGGCGCGTTCAGCGGCATGGCCTCGTCCAGCGCTGAGCAGTACGGCAGCCGCCCGTTGGTCAACTACTCGGTGACCGGCTACAACACCCGTTGGCGCAGCGAGAAGAAGTACCTGACCCAGCCGGCGACGGCGGGCGGGGTGATCTACGCCGGCTCGAACAATCCCAAGTCGTTCGACGCCATCGACGAGGCCACCGGCCAGGTGTTGTGGTCGTGGGTGCCGGGTCCTGAGGACACCGAGTTCCACCGCAACGTGGTGCTGACCAAGAACCTGGCGTTCGTCAGCACCAACCGCGCGGTGTACGCGATCGATCTGGCGACCCATCAGCCGGTGTGGTCGTACCCGGTCGCCGGCATGTTGGCGGTGTCCGGCAACGGCATGCTGTACATCGTCGAAGGCTCGCGCACCACCACCGGTCGCTTGATCGCGATCACCCTGAAGTAAGCCGATACCCGCATCGCGTCCGCGTCACGGCGCGGTGCGGGGAGGCGATGAACCGACCGCGGCTGCTTCGGCAGCCGCGGTTTTTTTATGTTCGCGTGCAGCAACAGCCGCCGCTCACCGACAGCTACGACTTAAGGCGTAGATGCCTGGCGCCGTCTCGCGGCGCGTCCTCGTGCTGTCGTGCAGCACCGCATCGGCCGATCACGGCGCGTATTACCAACCAGCCCACAGCCCGAATGTGAAACCGGCCTGCAAACGCCATCGCCCGTAAAAACCAGCGTTGACAGCGCTGTCATACGAATCCAGCCTCGGCCGCGAACCTGACCGGGTCGGACCATCGACGCCGACGGGCAGGCTCGCCCGCAGTCACGGCGGGACCGCATCGACTCGCGTCTTTCACGCCATCCTCGAGGACAAAGACCCATGAAACTCCTGATGCAAGGCATGCTCTTCCTGATCGCTTGCGCGGCCGCCGGCGGCGCGTCGGCGCAAAACTGGCAACTGGCGTGGAGCGACGAGTTCAACGGCTCGATCGGCCCGTCGTGGGTGTTCGAGACCGGCAACGGCTCCAGCGGCTGGGGCAACAACGAATTGCAGTACTACCGGCGCGAGAACGCCGCCATCGAGAACAACGCGCTGGTGATCACCGCCCGGCGCCAGGACTTCGGCGGTTACCGCTACACCTCGGCGCGGATGAAGACCCAGGGCGTGCGCACCTTCAAGTACGGCAAGATCGAAGCCAGGATGCGCCTGCCTTCGTTCATGGGCGCGTGGCCGGCGTTCTGGATGCTGGGCGCCAACATGCCGCAAGTGGGCTGGCCGGATTCGGGCGAGATCGATGTGATGGAGCACATCAACAACGAAAACCGCACCTACGGCACCATCCACTGGCGCGACCACAACGGCAACTACGCCCAGTACGGCGGTAACACCAACCTCAACGTCGCCGACTGGCACGTGTACGCGGTGGAGTGGGACGCCAACGCGATCCGTTGGTACGTCGACGGCAACAAGTTCCACGAGGCCAATATCCAGAACGGCATCAACGGCACCCACGAGTTCCACAACGACTTCTTCTTGTTGCTGAACTTCGCCATCGGCGGCAACTGGCCGGGCTTCAACATCGATGAGAGCAAGTTGCCGGCGAAGATGCACGTCGATTACGTGCGGGTGTATCGCCGCTGATTTCGCAGCTCGCGCACGAACGATGCGCCGTCGCCGACGGCGCATCGTCGCGACCGGGTTGCGATATCAGAAGTCGTCGGCGCGGCGGTAAGCCTCGATCAGCCGCTGCTCGCCCTCGACGCCGGGCAAGGCGTTGCCGTGTTCCATCCCGAACACGAAGTCGCGGTTTTCCTTGCGCATGCGCTCATGGATGTGGGCGAAGATGTTGCGGTAGTTGATCTCGCCGGTGCCCGGTTCCTTGCGGCCGGGCACGTCGCCGATCTGGAAGTAGGCGATCTCGTCCCAGGCCAGATCGATGTGATGGATCAAATTGCCCTCGTTGCGCTGCAGGTGATAGATGTCATAAAGGATCTTGCACGCCGGGCTGTCGACCGCGCGGGCGATGGCGTAGGCCTGGGCGGAGGTGCGCAGGAACAACTCGGGGCGGTCGCTGAGCGGTTCCATCACCATCGCCAGCCCGTGCGGCTCCAGCACTTCCGCGCCGGCGCGGATCGCGTCGATGACGTGGCCGGTCTGAATGTCCAGCGGCAGCTTGGCCTCGAAGAAACCGGGCACCACCGTCATCCACTTCGCGTTGACCCGCTTGGCCGTCGCCACCGCATCGCGGCAGGTCTTGACGAAGGCGTCGCGGAATTCCTTCTTGCCGGTGGCGTAGGACACCTTCCAGTTGTCGCCGGCGTCGATGACGAATACGCCCATGGTCATGCCGGCCTGGGCCAGGGCCGCGCCGATGCGTTCTTGCAGCGCCACCGGGCGCTGCATCAATTCGTTGTCCTCGAACGCCTTGAACCCGGCCTGGGCCATGAAGCGGATCTGATCGATCGGGTCCTTGCCCGCGGACGCTTCGAACATGCCCAGGTGCGGGGCGTACTTGAGCTTGAATACGGCCGGCGGCGCGGCTTGGGCCGCGGCGATGCCCAGCGACGGCAAGGTCGCCACGGCCGCGCCGGCGGCGATGGACTGGAGTAGGGCGCGTCGTTGCATGTGCGGTTCCTGTGCTTGAGGAAAGTCGATGAGCGGCGATGCGTCTCAGGTCCACCACGGCTCATCGGGCGGATCGCGCAGCAGCGCCAGCTTGAGCGTGTCGATGGCGGTCTGAAAACCTTGCTCCGTCGACATCAGCGCATCCTCGTGTTCCAGGCTCACCACGTAGTCGTAACCGGCCACGCGCAGGGCCTGCATGATCTGTTTCCACACCAGCAGGTCGTGGCCGTGGCCGACCGAGCGGAAACTCCAGGCGCGCTGGGCGATGTCGCGGTAGGAGCGCGCGTCGACCACGCCGTGCACGGCGGTGTTGGCGCGGTCCAGGGCCACGTCCTTGGCATGGAAGTGGAAGATCGCCGGGCCCAGGGCGCGGATCGCCTGCGGCATGTCGACGCCGCGCCAGAGCATGTGGCTGGGATCCAGGTTGACCCCGAGATGATCGCCGGCCTCGGCGCGCAGATGCAGCGCGGTGTCGACGTTGTGCACCAGGAAGTTCGGATGCGGTTCCAGTGCGATGCGGATGCCGTGCTCGCGCGCGTAGGCGGTGGCGTCGCGCCAGTACGGGATGGCTTTCTCGTTCCACTGCCATTCCAGGGTCCGCAGCATTTCCGGCGGCCACGGCGAGGTGATCCAGTTGGGGATGCGCGAGTTGTCGCTGTCGCCCGGACAACCGGAGAAGGTGATCACCACTGGGACTTGCAGGCGCTCGGCCAGGCGTACGGTGCGGCGCAGGATCGCGTCGTCGCGCTGGGCGATCTGCGGATCGGGGTGCAACGGGTTGCCGTGGCAGGACAGCGCGCTGACGATCAGCCCGTGATCGGCGACCAGGCTGCGGAAATCGCGGGCGCGGTCGGCCGAAGCGAGCAGACCCTCGACGTCGAGATGATCGGCGCCGGGGAAACCGCCTGCGCCCAGTTCGACCGAGTCCAACCCGGCCGACTGCACCTTGCGCAGCACTTCCTGCAGGCTCAGCTTGGCGAACAGAGGGGTGAATACGCCGAGTTTCATGCGGAATTCCTCAAGCTTCGGGTTGGGGCGCGACCGGCGTCCACACGCCGCCACGCGCGGCGCTGTCGAGCATGGCGGCGATGGTGGATTGCACGCGCAGCGCATCTTTGAAAGTCGCCACCGTCGGCGGCAACGCGGTTGCGGCCTCGGGCCAACCCGCGATCGATGCGTAGATGTCGCGCATCAGATTGCAGAACGCGTCGGCCCAGGATTCTTGATGCCCGCCGGGCAGGCGCGCATACGGCTGCGCCGCGGGCGAGAGCAGGTTCGGGTCTTTTTGCAGCAGTTCGTTGGCGCGGTCGCGGTGGCCGATCCACAGTTCGTTCTGCGCTTCCTGGCGCCACTTCATCGACCCCTCGGCCGCGCAGACTTCCAGCATCAGATCGTTCTTGTGGCCGGCGCAGACTTGCCCGACCAGCAAGGCGCCGCGAGCGCCATTGTCGAAGCGCAGCAGCACCGTGGCCAAGTCTTCGCTGCTCATCTCGACCCATTCGCCGGCATCGCCCGCGCTGGCGCCGAAGCTGCCGACCGACTGCGCGGGCTTGCGCCGGCGCGGCACCACGGTGGCCGGATCGGCCAGCACCTGGGCGATCCGCAGACCGGTGACGTGCTCGGCCAGATCGCACCAATGCGAGCCGATGTCGGCCAAGGCCAGCGAGGCGCCGGAGTGTTCCGGTTCCAGTCGCCACGACCAGTCGCTGTCGCGCAGCAGCCAGTCCTGAAGGTATTGCCCGTGGACCAGATGCGGCGCACCGATCGCGCCGTCGGCGATGGCCGCGCGCGCTTGCTGGACCAGGGGATTGCCGCGGTAATTGAAGGTCACTGCATGGAACACGCCGGCGGCGCGGGCCGCGGCCAGCAGTTCGCGCGCTTGCTCGACGGTATCGGCCAGCGGCTTGTCGCAGACCACGTGCTTGCCGTTGGCGATCGCGGCCAGGGCGATGGGGTAGTGCAGGCGGTTGGGGGTGGCGATGTGGATCACGTCGATGTGCGGGTCTTCGACCAGACCGCGCCAGTCGCCGAAAGCGCGCGGAATCGCCAGTTCGCGGGCGCGGGCTTCGGCGCGAGGCAGGTCGCTGCCGGCTAATGCCGCGATTTCGACGTGGCCCAGACGCCGGATCGCGTCGACGTGCCAAGGGCCGATGAAACCCGCGCCGATCAGGCCCGCGCGCAACCGCCTCATGGCGCGCGCGCTCCGCTGCGGTCGCGGAAGCACAGCGCGAACAACAGGAACACCGCGCCGGCGCCGATCGCGGGAATCAGCCAGATCCGCGACCAATCGTGGGCAGAGGCATCGCCGGCGATGCGATAGGCATCGACCGCCTTGCCCGACAGCCACGAGCCGATCAGCATGCCCACGCCCCAGGTCACCAGGGTCAGAAAGCCTTGCGCCGACGCGCGCAGATGCGCGGGCGCTTCGCGATCCACGTAAATCTGGCCGCTGACGAAGAAGAAGTCGTAACAGATGCCGTGCAGCAGGATGCCCAGGTACAGCATCCACATCAGCTGGCCGCTGTCGCCGGCGGCGAACAACAGGTAACGCGCCGTCCACGCGGCCATGCCGATCAACAGCATCGCCTTGATCCCCAGGCGGCGGAAGAACAGCGGCATCGCCAGCATGAAGGCGATCTCCGACATCTGTCCGAAGGTCATCTTGCCGGCGGCGTTGGAGACGCCGATTTCGTTGAGAAAGCCGTTGGTGAACGCGTAATAGAACTGCAGCGGAATGCAGACCAGCAGCGAGCCGAGCATGAACACCGCGAACGAGCGGTCGCGCATCAGTTGCAGCGCGTCCAGTCCGAGAAAGTCGCGAAAGCCCGGCCGCGCCGCGCCTTGCGCCCGCGGCAACGGCGGGGTGTGCGGCAGCGCCAGCGAGAACAGCCCAAGCGCGACCAAGGCCAGCGCCGAGACCTGGAACTGCAAGGCGCTGCTCTCGGCGCGCAGCACGTAGCCGACCAGCCAGCCGGCGGCGATCCAGCCGATCGTGCCGAGCACGCGCACGCCGGGGAACTGTTGCTGCGGGTTGTCCATATGCCGGAACGCGACCGCGTTGGCCAGGGCGATGGTCGGCATGAAGCACAGCATGTGCAGCAGCAAGGCCGCATAGAACGGCACGAAGCCGGTTTGCAGCGAGGCGTAGTACAGCGTCGCCGCGCTCAGCAGGAACAGCACCGCCAGCGCGCGTTCGCTGGCGAACCAGCGGTCGGTGACCAGACCGACGAACAGGGGCGAGACGATCGCCGCGATCGCCGAGGTGCCGTAGGCCAGGCCGGTCTGCTCGCCGCTGAACTTCAGCGTCTGCAACAGGTAGGTGCCCATGGTGACCGTCCATGCGCCCCAGGCGAAATACTGCAGGAACATCATCATCGACAGGCGGATGCGGATGGACGCGGTCATGGACGTTCCCGTGGCTGTGGAGTGCGGTGGCTGGTCGGGTGCGACGTTCTCGGGGTTACAACGGGCGAATGCGGATGTTGCGATAGGCGACTTCATCGCCGTGGTCCTGCAGGCCGATCACGCCGCGCGGGGCGACGCCGAACGACGGCCAGTCCTTGAACTTGCTCGCCGCCACCCGCGCTTTCCAGTCGGGTGAACCGAGCACGCAATCGACCACTTTCTCGCCGTTGAGCCAATGTTCGATGTGGTCGCCGCGCACTACGATCCGGGTCTGGTTCCATTGCCCGACCGGGCGAACCGCGATCTTGGCCGGCGCGTACAGACCATACAGCGCCGAGGCCCAGCGGTCGCGCCCGTTCTTGCCGTCGGGATGGCGGTCGTTGTCGAGCACCTGGTACTCGATCGCGCTGCGGTAGATCTGCGGTTCGGATTCCAGGCCGCGATAGAAGATACCGCTGTTGCCGCCGGGCGAAATCTTCCAGTCGATGCGCAGTTCGAAATCGCCGTACAGCTTGTCGCTGACCAGATCGCCGCCCTCGGCGGTGCGCACGATCGCGCCGTCGACGGCTTCCCAGCCGGATATCGGCTGCCCCGGCTTGGCGTAGCCGTGCCAGCCTTGCAGCGAGCGTCCGTCGAACAGCGATACGAAACCTTCGCGTTTCTCGGCCGCGCTCAAGGTATTGGCGGCCTTGGGTTTGGCGGCGATGGCGCAGCCGGCATAGGCCAACGCGAAACACAGCGCGGCGATCGGGAGCAGGCGGGAAGCGTTGGATCGGGTCATGGCGGACTCGCTGATTGCAACGAAGACGTTCGGAAGGTGGGTGCGCTGCCGTCGTACACCCATCGATTCTGGCGCGGCCAGCCGGGCGAAGTGCGTACCTGCGTCGCGTTACCCGCGCCGATTTGCTGTTCCATGCGCATGGCCGCGCCGGGCACCGATTCGACCAGCGCCGCGCCCTCGACCGGGCCCAGCAGGGCAGCGGCGGTGTCCAGCCCGTCGGCGTCGATGCCGTGGCGCGCGATCACGGTGGTCGCGCTGCGGCCTTGCATCGGCCAGCCGCTGCGTGGGTCGATCAGGTGCGAATAGCGGCGTCCGTCGGCCTCGAACCATTGCTCGGCGTCGCCGGCGGTGGAGATTGCGGCGTGGCGCAGATACAACGTCGTCGCTTGGGAGCCGTACTTTTCTTCTTTCGCCGAGATTCCGCTCAGCGGCGCGATGCTCACGTCCCAGCCCGGCCGACCCGGCGGCGCGTCGGACACCGCGATGTCGCCGCCGAGCGCGACCAGGGCGCGGCTCACGCCTTGCGCCGCGACTGCCGCCAGCGCTTCGTCGGCGGCGTACCCCTTGGCGATTCCGCCCACGTCCAGACCGATGCCGGCCAGATCGATGCGCGCGGTCCGCGCTTGCGCGTCCAGATGCAGATGCCGATAGCCGCCGCTGGCGCGTGCGCGTTCGATCCGTTCGGCCTGCGGCAATTCGCTGAGCCGCCGCGCACTGCGCCACAGCCGGGTCAGCGCGCCCTGGGCGACGTCGAACGCGCCGCCGGAGCGTTCGGCGATGCCCTGGCCGGCTTGCAACACGCGGAACAGATCTTCGCCGACCGCTACTTCGTCGCCTCCGGCTTGCGCGGCCAGACGCATCAGTTCGCTGTCGTCGCGGTAGTCGCTGAGCCCGCGATCCAACTCGGAGATGCGGGCGAAACCGGCCTGCATCGCGCGCTCTGCGGTCGCCGCATCGCTCGCGTACAGCACGATGCGGGTCAGCGTGCCCATGTGCGCTTCGCTGCGCTGGTAGCGGATGAGCGTGGGCTCGGCCGGCGCCGCGGGCGCTGCCGTCGACAACACGGCCGTCAGCGCCAAACCGGCCAGTGCGGGCTTCACTTGCCCATCGCCCATTGCAGCCCGCCGAGCAGGAAGTTCTGGAAGCGCGGATCGCGCCAGACTTCGGGCCGGTGGCCGAGCGCGGAGTAAAACACCCGGCCCTTGCCTTGAGTGCGCGTCCAGGCCAGGGCGAAATCGCCGTCCTTGCGATGGACCTTCGGATGGGCCGCGTCGACCGAGGCGGTGTCCAGGCTCAGCAGAACGTGCACGTCGGCGCGCGACCAGTCCTTGAACTGGTAGATCTCATCGGCGATGACCAAGCGCTCGCCCAGATGCCGGGTCGCCGGATGCTTGCGGTCCTCGACCTTGACCGTCACTTCCTGGTTCCAGGGGTGTTCGTCGAAGTAACCGCCGAGCATCCGCCCGTATTCGGGCCATTGGTAGAACGTGTCGCTGGCGCTGTGGATGCCGACGAAGCCCTTGCCGCTTTCGACGAAGGCCAACAGGTCGCGTTTCTGGCGTTCGTCGATCGGCAGTTCGCCGGTGGTGTAGAAAACGACGGCGTCGTAACCCGCCAGCCGCTTGGCGTCGATGATCGACGGGTCGTGGCTGACGGTCACCCGGAAGCGCCCGGAGCGCTCGCCGAGTTCGACCAGAATCCGTTCGGATTCCGGCACGACCTCGTGTTTGTAGCCTTGCGAGTAAGTGAAGTAGAGCACCGAGGGCAGGGCGCCGTCTTTCTGCGCGGCCACCGCCGGCAAGACCCAGACCGCCAGCAACAGCAGCGCGCACAACCCGCGCAGCGCCGCCGTCGCCATCGATGTGCGCCGCCCGCTCATGCCGATTTCTTGGCCCCGTTGCGGCCCGGCATCGCCACCGCCGGCACCTGGATCGATCCGCTCAGCGTGAACGGCCCCGGCGCCAGCGTCTCCTGCGAATTCAGCGCTTCGTCCCAGGTGACCCGGCCGCCGCTGTAACCGGCCATGCGGCCCATGATCGCGGTCAAGGTGGCCTCGGACACCTGCTTGAGTTCGTTGAGCGGCTTACCGCCGCGGATCGCCGCGATCAGGTCGGCGTGCTCCTGCACATACGGATCGATATCGCTCTCGGCCAGGCGCGAATCGCGCTTCCAGGCGTTGGCGCCGGTGATCACGTGCTGATCCACGCGCGAGTTGCCGCGGGTGCCGACCAGGGATTCGGAGATGTTGTTGGCGCAGCCGTCGATCTGCCGGCACATGCTGATCATGTGCGCGCCGCTTTCGTATTCGAAGTCGGTGGCGAAGTGGTCGTAGACGTTGCCGTAGACCGATTCGGTGCGCACTTGCCGGCCGGCCAGACTGACCGCGCTGGTCGGGTGCGCGTTCATCGCCCAGTTGACCACGTCCATGTTGTGGATGTGCTGTTCGACGATGATGTCGCCGGCCAGCCAGTTGAAGTAGAGCCAGTTGCGCAGCATCCATTCGCCGTCGCTCCAGCCCGGCTTGCGGTCGATCCGCCACAGGCCGCCCTGGTTCCAGTACGCGCGGGCGGCGACGATTTCGCCGATGGCGCCGTCGTGGATGCGTTTGATCGTGTCCAGATACCCGGCCTGGTGGCGGCGCTGGGTACCGGCGGCGATCTTCAGGCCCTTGCCGTCGGCGATGTCCGACAGCGCCAGCACCTGGCGCACGCCCGGCGCGTCCACCGCGATGGGTTTTTCGGTGAACACGTGCTTGCCCGCTTCGATCGCCGCCTTGAGATGCTCGGGCCGGAACGCCGGCGGCGTTGCCAGGATCACGTAGTTGATGTCTTGCGCCAGCACTTGCTTGTAGGCGTCCAGACCGCTGAACTGGCGCTCGGGCGGTACGCCCAGGGGCTTGCCGGTCTTGGCTTCGATCGCGGCGATGCTCTTGCCCAATTGCTCCGGGAACGCATCGCCGATGGCGACCACGCGCACGCCCGGCGCGGCTTCCAGCACGTTGCGCAAGGCGCCGGTGCCGCGGCCGCCGGCGCCGATCAGGCCGACCCGGATTTCGTCGCTGCCGCCGGCGTAAGCCGAGCCGAACACCGACGCCAGGCCGACCGCGGCGGCGGTGCCTACGCTGCGCTGGATGAATTGCCGGCGACGCGGATCGAAGAGAGCGGGGGCGGCGGGGTCGCGTGGGTCGGTCATGGGGCCTTTCCGTTGGGTTCGTTGGAATCCGCCGATCCGAACGCCTCAGCAGCGCCGACCGGTGCGTTGCCTGTGGGAGCGCTTACTGATTGGGGCTGGCGCGGGTCACCTTGGATTTGAATTGCTTCAGCGCCGGGGTTTCGTTCACCGCGCGCACGATCCGGAAGCCGACGAAGCTCGCATCGGTATGCCACCAGATGCTTTGCGGCTCCTGCGGATCGCGCCGGCTCCAGGCCGGTTTGGAGGCGCGGCGGGCGGCACTGCGCAGATGCACGGCGTCGTCGTCGAACGAGCCGCCGCGCACCACATGCGGATAACGCGCCGCGCCGGGCGTTGCGAACGGATCTTTGGCGGCCGCGCCTTTCAATGCGGCGTAGCGCTGGGGGTCGTAACGGTCGAGCGTCCATTCGGCGACGTTGCCGTGCATGTCGTACAGGCCGAAGGCGTTGGGTTTCTTGCCGCCGACCTTGTGCGGGACGCTGTTGGCGTTGCCGGCATGCCAGGCGCTGGCGTCGAGCGAGGCGGCGTCGGCGCCCGACGACCACGGCGTGTCGGTGCCGGCGCGGGCGGCGTATTCCCATTCGGCCTCGGTCGGCAGGCGATAGCGGTGGCCGGTCTTGGCCGACAACCAGCGGCAGTATTCGGTGGCCGCGTGCCAGGTCATGCCGATCGCCGGCTGGCGGCCCTTGCCGAAGCCCCACGATTCGTCGGCATACGGCGGCGTCGGCCCGGTCACCGCGTCGCCGGGCGCGTCGGCGCCCTTGCTCAGCGCGGGGGCTTGCTTGCGGAACTGGTCGTACTCGTCCCAGGTGACTTCGTACTTGCTCATCCAGAACGCGCCGACCGAGACCTCGGCTTGCGGGCCTTCGTCGGCCGCGCGTCCGCTTTCGGTGGCGGGGCTGCCGATGCGCAAACGGCCGGCGGGGATCGGCAGCATCTCGAAACCGGCGCCGCCGGCGGTTTCGGTGTAAGCCGCGAATCCGGGCTTGGCCGCGGCGGACGGTTTGTCTTTGGCGAAGCTCGAAGCGCTCAGCAGCAGCGCCGGCAAGAGCGCCGCCAGGCCGATGGCGGCCCGCGGCGGAGTCGAAAGTCGAGACAAGTGCAGCCCCAGATTTAGATCGATCTAAATCAAAACTCTCACTCCGCCAAAAGGGAGTCAATCTGCACTGCAGCATCGGCGTCGGCACCCGCAACATCGCTGTGGTTATGCGAGCCCAGGTGCTGACTTCATCGAAGCGACCGCGCGATACCGCGGCCGCCTCACACCATGACCCGACCGCCGGCGATGTCGAACACCACGCCGGTGACCCACGCCGAGGCATCGCTGAGCAAGAACAGCGACGCGGCGGCGACATCGTCCGGCGTGCCCAGGCGACCGAGCGGAAAGCCCGCGAGCATTCGCGCCTGCCGTTCCGGCGTCAACGCGGTCTGGGTGCGTTCGGTCAGCACCGCCGAGGGCGAAATGCAATTGACCCGCACGCCCTGCGGCCCGACTTCCTGAGCCAGATGCCGGGTCAACATCACGATGCCGGCCTTGGCCGCGCCGTAGCCGGCCGGAGCGCCGGAGGCGACCCGCGCGCCGGCCGAGGCCATGGTCAGGATCGCGCCGCTGCCGCGCGCCAACAGGCCGGGCAGGAAACACTTGACCGTGAAAAACGTCGAAGTGAGGTTGTTGTCGATGCTGGAACGCCAGTCCTGTTCGCTGATGTCCTGCACCGGCACCGGCCGCCCGGTGCCGCCGCCGGCGAAGGCGAGCACGAAGTCGGGCGCGCCGAAATGCCGTTCGACTTCGGCCTGCATGGCTTGCACCTGGCTCAGCTGCGAACAATCGGCGGCCACCGCGATCGCTTCGCCGCCGGCCGCGTTCACCGCCGCGACGCTGGCTTGCAACGCGTGCGGGTCACGCCCGTTGATCGCCACGCGCACGCCACTGCGGGCCAAGGCCAGACAGGTCGCCGCGCCGATGCCGCGCGAGCCGCCGGTGACTACGGCGACCTTGCCGCGCAGGTCGGGAAACACCGGGACGACCGCGTCCGCGGCGGCGATGGAATGTTCAGCGTGGCTCATGCGTGCGTATCTCGATGTTGTGGCGATCCGGGTCGAAGAAATACAGCGCTTCGGCCCAGCCGCCGGCGCCGAGTTGCGGCTGCGAGCGGCCGTCGCGGGCGAAGGGACCGCCGCCGAAGGCGATGCCCGCGGTGCGCAAGCGTTCGCGGGTGGCTTCGAAGCGTTCGCGGTCGACTCGGAAAGCGAGGTGGAGGGGATCTTTCGGCGCCACGTTGAGCAAATCCAGGGTGCTGTCGGCATTGACCCGCAGCACTTCGAACGGCTCGGCCCGGCCTTCGTAACTCAGGTCCAGATAGCGCCGATAGAATCCGATGGAGGCTTGCGCATCGCTGACGCGCAGGATGAGGTGGTCGATGGTGAGCATGTCGTCGCTTGGGGGAGGGCAGCGGTGGCATCGCCAAACACGGGCGGCAAGGTGCGTTCCCGCACTTGTTCGGCCGACGTCGCGCATGCCAGTGTAGAAATCGACGGCGGCCGGCGCAGTCATCGATTCGGCATGCCGGCCATTCGAAAACGCATGGCCGGCGGCATAAGTAAAAAACGCATGAGCGGACAAGGCCGATGACGATCGAGTGGGACGATTTGAAAGTAGTGCTGGCCGTCGCCCGCAACGGCACCCTCAGCGCCGCGGCGCGTGCGCTCGGCAGCAGCCAGCCCACCGTCAGCCGTCGTTTGAACGGTCTGGAGCAGCGGCTGGGCGCGAAGTTGTTCGAGCGCGAGGAGGCCGGCTTGCGGCTCACCGCGCTGGGCCGTTCGCTGATCGGCGGGCTGGAGCAAATGGACGCCGGTGCGCTGGCGGTGCAGCGGCAAATGGCCGCGCGCGACACCGGCTTGAACGGCGAGATCGTGGTGACCAGCCTGGACTGGTTGGGCGATGAAGTGATCGCGCCGATGCTGGCGCGATTTTCGGCCTTGCATCCCGGCGTGCTGATCGAGCTGATCAACGACACCCGGGTGTTCAATCTGGCCCGGCGCGAGGCCGACCTGGCGTTCCGCTTCGGCGCGTTCGAACAGGAGAATCTGGTCGAGCGCCGGGTCGGTCAGGCCGCCTATGCGCTGTACGCATCGGATCGCTATCTGCAAGAGCGCGGGCAGCCCGATGCCGCGAACGGTTTCGAAGGGCACTTGCTGGCGCGGCTGGACCGCGCCGCCGGCGAAGTGCCCCACGAGGCCTGGCTGCCGGAGGTCGCGTACGCGGCGCGCACGACCCTGCACGCCAACGGATTGCGCGCGCATCTGGCGGCGGCGAGCGGCGGCGCGTGCATGGCGGTGCTGCCGTGTTTTCTCGGCGATCGCGACGCCGCATTGCGGCGGATCGCGGTGCCGCAGCCGATGCCGGTGCGCTCGGTGCGCGCGGGGTTTCATTCGGACATGCGTCAGACCCCGCGGATCCGCGCGCTGATCGATTTCGTGGTCGAGGAGTTCGCCCGGCTGGATGCGCGGCTCAATCCGCCGCTGTCGGAGCCGACGCTTTAATCAGCCGCGTGCGGCGAGCCGCTCCGGTCGGGAGCGGCTCGCCGGTCCGATCATTCTTCAATCGGACGCGCGCGGATCAGTTAATGCCGTTGATGAACTGCGCGCCGGTGTTGGCCGGATCCAGCCAATTGCTCAAGCGGGTGGCCGCGGTGCCGCCGCCGGTCCACGAGGTGAAGATGCGGCCGTACTGATCGCTGCGGTTGGCGCCGGTGGCGCTGCAGCTCGACGGACCGCCGTGCAACTGGCCGATCACGCGCTTGTCCGGGCTGTACAAGGGTGAGCCCGAGGAACCCGGCTCGGTCACGCCGCCGCTGGGTTGCCACTGCACATTCAAGTGCGTAGTGCCGGCGCCGCCGCCCCAGGCCACGAACGAGGTCGAGGTGGTGGACAGGCTGATGCGCTTCTCGGCGACGTTGGGATGGTGGATGGCGATGGCGCTGGGGAAGTTCTGATTGCGGCGATCCCAGCCGGCCCAGAACAGATTGAAGGCCGGATTGGCGGCGGTTCTGAGTTCCAGCAGGGTGAAGTCGGAATTGGCCGAGGTCGCCCGCACCACCGAACCCGACTGGTTCTGGCTCAGCGAGCCGTTGCCGTTGGCGCCGCTGGCCGGGGTGTTGGGCGCGCGGCAGGTCGAGTTCTGATAGTTCCAGTACACCACGATGCTGTTGGCGGCCGCGGCGGTGGTCATGCCGCAGTGATGGGCGGTGAGGAAGTACATCTTCTTGTTGTTGGCGGTGTTGTTGACCAGCGAACCGGTGCAGGCCAACGAGCCGTTCTTGGAGTACGCGGCGACCGAGCGGATGATGTCGCGGCGGCCGTTGCCGTCGGGACAGACCACGTCGACGTTGCACGCGCCGGACACGCCTTTCTCGCCGCTGGCCTCGGCCAGGCGACGGGCGAGCGGGCCGAAACCGACGTAGTCGTGATTGACCTTGCTCAGGCGCAGCTTCAACTGGCCGGCGCTGGCGCGCGGCACCACCACTTCGATCATCGCTTCCTGGCCCGGGACGATCGCCGTCCACAGCTGGCCTTGCTCGTTGTTGTCCTGGTCGGTGTATTCGCGGATCAGATCGCGGTCGCCGGCCTTGGCCTGGGTCGCCGGATAGATCAGCAAGCGCCCGCCGGCCGGCATGTGGTACTGGCTGAAGCCGAAGTTCAGCGACATCGCCTTGTCCGAACGCACGCGCTGGCGCCAGATCACGTGCTCGGCGTCGAGGTCTTCCCATACGCCGGAATTCAGCGGGGTGATGTCGACCGTCATCGGAAACGCGAAACGCGGGATGTCGCCGCGCTTGTCGCGCAACCGGTCTTCGGCCTTCAACTTGTCCACGTTCACCGCCGGCATCGTGCGCAGCGCGATCTTGTCGACCGAGGCGACGTTGGCGTGATCGAACGCCGCCGGCAAGCTGGCCGGCGCGGCGATCGCGGCGCCGATGGAAAGCGACAACAGAGCAAGGGAACCGTACAGTCGTTTCATTAGTCTTTCCTTCCTAGAGAGAGAGCCTTCTTCCGTGGCGCAGGCGCGCGCATCCGGCGAACCAAGCCGTGGGGACGACAAGGCCGGCGACAGGAGCAGGGCGATTGAAGGACGGTCAGCGAAACATCCGGTTACGCGAGAGCATCGGTGAGCGATCGCTTCGCGTCGTGGCCCGGCTTGGCGGCCACAGCGCACCCTAAGTCGCCGCCGCACTGCACAACAACGCGAAAATTCGTCGCGCGCACGCGGCTTCCGGACTCGGATCACGCAAGTGAAAAAGAAATCGTTCAGGCAGGTAAGCGGCGCGGTTTATCGGCCGAATCGATGCGGGCGTGCGTCGCTGCGAGGGGCGCGCGATTTTCCGCCGTGACGATATCGAATATGCTTTCGATCACCTTCGCATGTAGCGAGAAGGCGCCATCAGGAGTCAAGGAATGAACTCGAGATTGACAAGTTTTTGCGCGGTGGGCGGATGCGCGCTGTTGCTCGCCGGCGCTGCGTTGGCTGGTGAGTCCGGCGCCGCGTCCAAGTGCACCTTCGGCGATGCCGAGCGCGACAAGATCGTCGACGGCATGAGCTACCAGGAAGTGGTGAAGATTCTGGGCTGCGAGGGGGAGAAGAGCGAGCCGGACAGCGTGGCGTTCAACTGGAAATCGACGGTGCCGCGTCATCCCGACGACGAGATTTTGACCTACCCGGGAATATCGGCGGGGGTCAGGGACAACGGCAAGTTGTTTATGGTCATGCGTTATTGAGGGCAGGGCGCGGCCCTCACCCCAAACCTCCCCAGTAAACGGGAGAGGGAGCTTTTGCCCTTCTCCCGCTTGGCGGGAGAAGGTGGTCCGCAGGACCGGATGAGGGCACGCCGCGCAGGCGCCCGCGATCACTCGGCCGCGAAATGCGCCAGAAACATGTCGGTAGTGGTCTCGGCCACCCGCTTGCGCTCAGCCACGCTCAGCATCGGCTTGCCCAAGGTGATCTGCGGCCAGAACGCGAAACCCTTGATCATCCCCTGCAGCAGCATCGACGCGAACTGCGGATCGTCGGTGTTCAACCGCCCGTCCGCGGACGCGGCGCGGATCCACGCCGTCAGCCCTTCTTCCTTGTCGCCGACCCGGGTGAAGATTTCCTGCGCGCGCTCGGGCGAGGGGATGATCGCGACGATCGCCACCCGGATCAGATCGATGAAGCCTTCCTCGTGCAGCAGGTCGAGCTTCTGCCGCACCAGTTCCAGCAATTGCGGGCGCAGCGGCCGGTCGGCCCGATAAGCCAGTTCCGGCGAGGCGCCGCTGCGTTCGAACAATTGCTGCAGGATCTGCGCGAACAACACTTCCTTGCTCGGGAAGTGGTTGTAGACGGTGCGCTTGGACACCCCGGCGCTGGCCGCGATGCGGTCCATGCTGGTGGCCTCGTAACCGGCCTGGCGGAATTCGATCACCGCCGCGTCGAGGATGGCCGCGCGCTTGCGGTCGGTCAGGCGGGCCGGGGGCGGGGTGGGTGTGCTCATGGCCACAGATTACACCGATGGGTTTACTTTTTCAAAAAGTACACTACACTGGGCAGTGTAAATGTTCAGGCAAGCCGGGAGCGCCCTGTTTTCAGCCTCCCGCCTTCGCCCCTTCAGCCTGCCAATCGGAGCCCCACCGTGAGCGCCTGCCTGTTCTCCTCCGCCAAGACCCGTTCCTCGCTCGCCGAGCGCGGCGACTCGCCGCAGTTCGCCGACGGCCGCTTCCGCAATCCGGTCCCGCGCCCGGCTACCGGCTTTTTCAAGATGCTCCGGATCATCGGCGACGCCTTGTGGAACAAGCCGGCCGACTCGGCGCCGGCGGCGCCGCCGCAAGTGTTGGCGCTGAGCGCGCGGCAACTCGAACAAGCGCCGGACCACAGCCTGTTCCGGCTCGGCCACTCGACCATGCTGATCAAACTGCGCGGCGGCTGGTGGATCACCGATCCGGTGTTCGCCGAGCGCGCCTCGCCGGTGCAGTGGGCCGGGCCCAAGCGTTTCCACGCGCCGCCGATCGCGCTGGAGGATCTGCCGCCGCTGCGCGGGGTGATCCTGTCGCACGACCACTTCGATCATCTGGACTACGACACCGTGCTGCGGCTGGCCAAGACCGCCGACGTGTTCCTGGCGCCGCTGGGCGTGGGCGATCGCTTGATCGAGTGGGGCATCGACGCGGCCAAGGTCCGCCAGTTCGACTGGTGGCAGGGCACCACCATCGACGGCGTGCAGTTCATCGCCACCCCGGCGCAACACTTTTCCGGCCGCGGCCTGTTCGACAGCGACAAGACTTTGTGGGCGTCGTGGACCATCCTGGACCGGCCGCAAGAGGGCCCGTCGCTGCGGCTGTTCTTCAGCGGCGACACCGGCTACTTCGACGGCTTCAAGGAAATCGGCCGCCGTTTCGGGCCGTTCGATGTGACCCTGCTGGAAACCGGCGCCTACGACGCCAACTGGCCGTACGTGCACATGCAGCCTGAGCATACGGTGCAGGCGCATCTGGACCTGCGCGGCCGCTGGCTGCTGCCGATCCACAACGGCACCTTCGATCTGGCCATGCACCCGTGGACCGAACCGTTCGAACGCGTGTCCGCGCTGGCGGCCGAGCGGGGCATCGCCTTGACCACGCCGCGCATGGGCGAACGCGTGGATCTGCGCGCGCCGCAGGCGATGACGCCGTGGTGGCGCGAAACCGTCCCATCCGATTCCACCACCGCAGCCGCGGTCAAGCACGAGGTCGCACTATGAGGTTTCGCCTGCAAGACAGCATCGATGCCGAGGCCATGCGCGGAATCACCGAAGCGGTGTTGCGCGCCGATCTGGGCAGTCGGATCAATTTCGAACGCGACTTCGAGTACGACGCGCTGATCGTGCGGGTCGAGAACTGGCTGACGGTGGCCGAAACCATGGCTGCGATCGCGCGCAGCGGGCATGCGGTCGCCGCGGTGGTCGACGAGTCCAACGACGCGCCGAGATTCGCGGCCGGGCGGTGAGCGCAGCGGCCGACTTCGCTGAGCCGGGCTTAGACTGGCGGCAACGATCCGCGACAAGGTCCGGGATCGAATCGCCGCGAGAAACCAGCGGTTTCCGCCCCACTCTGGAGACGTAGTCGATGACGCTCGAATGCATCAACCCCAGCGATCTGCCGCCGCAGCAAAGCTACACCCAGGTCGTGGTCGCGACCGGAAGCAAAATGGTCTTCGTCTCGGGCCAGGAGCCGGAGGACATCAACGGCAATCTGGTCGGCCCCGGCGATCTGGCGGTACAGGCGCGCCAGGTTTACGCCAATCTGGGCCGTGCGCTGGCCGCGGCCGGCGCACGGCCCGATCAAGTCGCCAAGATCACCATCTACGTGGTCGATTACCAGCGCGACCGATGCCTGGCGACGATTGAAGCCGCGCGCAAGACGTTGTTCGGCGATCACAAGCCGGCCGATGTGCTGCTCGGCGTGACCTCGCTGTCGCCGGGCTATCTGATCGAGGTCGACGCGATCGCGGTCATCGATTGACCGCGCCGCGCGGCCAAACCGGAAAACCGCCCTCGCGGGCGGTTTTCCGGGCCTGTACGCAGGCAGGGATCAGAACTTGTAGGTCAAACCCAGATACATGATCCGGCCGGAGTAGTTGTTGGTCCACAGCCGCGCCCGGGTGTCGTTGCCCAGGTGCTCGCGCTGTTCTTCCTTGGTCACGTTGAGCACCGAGCCGCTCAGGCTGAGCCGGTCGCTGAGGTTGTAGGACGCGTTCAAGTCCAGTTGCGAGTAGGGCTCGGTGTAGATGCTCAAACCGCTGTGCAGCCCGCCTACCACTTCGCCGCGGCGGTTGTACGAAGCCCGCACCAGGAACTTCGGCGTTTCGTAGAACACGGTGAAATTGGCCTGGTTCTTGGCGCTGCCGACCAACGGCGAACTGGCGATCTGCTCGCCGTTGAGTTCGACCGCGGCCAGGTTGGTGTCGTTGTAGGTGTAGTTGGCCTGGAAGCCGAGACCGAAATCGAAGGTGTGCTGCGCGTACAGCTCCACGCCTTGCGAGACGCCGTCGCGGCCGTTGGCGGAGGTGCTGTAGTCCTGCACCGTCACCGTTTCCCCGCCGATGGTCACCGCGGTGTCCTGGACCACGGGCACGACGAAGTTCTTGACGTTCTTGCGGAACAGGGCCATGCCCAGGACCGCGCCCGGACGGTAGTACCACTCCACGCCGACGTCGAACTGGGTCGCTTCGAACGGATCCAGATCCTTGTTGCTGCCGTTGCCTCGCCAACCCAGATCGCCGCCGCCGGCGGCCGAGCGGTCGGCGCTGTATTCCGGGCTGTAGTAGTTCAGACCGCCCGGGTAGGCGATGTCGGTGAACGCCGACCGCGCGATGACCTTGGACGCGGCACCGCGCAGCACGATGCTATCGCTCACGTCCCAGGCGATGTTGAAGCTCGGCAGGTAGTCGGTGTAGCTCTTGTTGAGCGTGTTGAGCGCGAAGGTCTTCGACCGGCCCAGTTGGTCGGGCAGCCTGACGAAGCCGCTTTCGCAGGTGTAACCGCCGTTGGAGCCCAGCAGCGCGCCGGCCGCGGGATCGGTGCACGACATCGGATTGCCGGCGGTGTTGTCGGCGAAATAGTCGTTGAAACGCTCGACCGAATCGGTCGATTCCGCGCCTTGCTTGGTCTTGACCACGCGCACGCCGAAGTTGCCGCGCAGGCGCTGGGTGCGGAAATTGGCCTGCAGGTAACCGCCGGTGGATTTTTCGTCGACGTTGTAGATGAAGTCGGGCTCGCGCCGGCTTTGCATGCCGCCGTATCGGTTGTTGAGATAGCCCAGGTAAGCCGGGAAATCGATCCCGGGGAAGACGTTGGCGTTGAAGCCGCCGGCCAGATTGCCGATCGGGTTGGACAGGAAGAACCCCGGTTGCGCGATCCCCGCGGTCGAGTCGCAGCCGGCCTGATAGCGCTTGCTGTAATCGCCCGGGTCCGCGCCCTGGCAGACCCAGTAGGTGTTGCCGGTGTTGCGATGGACCGAACTGTCGGCGTACTTGGCGCCGAACTGCAGCGATTCCAGCCAGCCGCTCAGAAAGGTCTTGGTCGCGTCGATCTGGAAGTGGTTCTGCTTGATCTCGGTTTCCTTCCACGACGAATCGGTGGAACCGGTATCGATCTCGGCGACGCCCGCCATCAGCTGGTTCTGGATGTTCGGCGAGAACTGCATCGACGGGGTGCCGCTCAGATCCCAGGCGCTGTAGCTATTGCCGGGCTCCCACACGCCGTTGACGTTGCGGCGCGGCTTGGCCGACATGCGGAAGTTCATCGACGGCCCGCCCTTGGACCAGGTCCGTCCACCCTTGGCGGCGATCCGCAGCAGGTCGGTGGCCTGCCATTCGACCTCCAGGCCGGCGGTCTGCGACAGCGCCTTTTCGCGGCCGTAGCTGCCGCTCAGTTGCGGCGTCGGCACGGTGCAATCGTCCGAACCCCAACCGCCGCTGGGTTTGCCCTGCGCCGCGGCCTCGGCGTCGTTGCAGGGGTAGGCCTTGCCGGCCAGTTTTTCGTACTGCGCGCCGGTGACGATGGTGCCGCTGCGGTCCAGGGTGAAGCCGTTGAGCAAGCGGCCGCCGGCCCAGTTGCCGTCCTGTTTGAACCGGGCCAGGTTCCACTCGGGGATCTTCAGCAGATTGAGCGTGTAATCGCCTTGCAGCTCGAA
Source organism: Pseudomonas sp. CGJS7 (assembly GCF_036961695.1). Taxonomy (NCBI): domain Bacteria; kingdom Pseudomonadati; phylum Pseudomonadota; class Gammaproteobacteria; order Pseudomonadales; family Pseudomonadaceae; genus Pseudomonas; species Pseudomonas sp. CGJS7. The sequence goes on from NZ_JBAMDI010000032.1 coordinate 39,888, forward strand.
GCGGAAGTAGTTGGCGGTCAGGGTCAGGTTGTCGGTGGGCTTGAACTGCGTGGTCAGCTGCAGACCCTTGCGTTCGCGTTCTTCCTCGCGCACGCCGAAGTTGACCGAGGTCGGCAGAAAGAAACCGGAGTAGCGGCGGCCGTTTTGGTCGTTGATCGCCGAGCCTTGTCCCCACCACTGGCCGACGCTGGGATCGAGCGGGCGGCCATGGGCATCGACGACCGGGTGGGTGGCCGCGCCGTTGACCTTGTCGGTGTACCAGTTCCAGTCCTCGGTGCTGACTTCCATGCTGCGGTTGGTGCGCTTTTGCTGGGTCGCGCCGACCAGGAAACCGAAGCGGCTGTCGTCGCTGTGCCAGGAGTACATGGCCGACAACTGCGGATCGGTGGTCTTGCTGCTGTCGGAGTAGGTGCCTTCCAGGCTGACGAAGCCGGAGTTGGATTCCATCTCCAGCGGGCGTCGGGTGCGCAGAATCACGGTGCCGCCGATACCGCCTTCGTCGATGCGCGCTTCCGGCGTCTTGAACAGCTCGGAGCTGGACAGCATGTTGGCCGGCAGCAGGGTGTAGTTGAACGAGCGCGTGGCCTCATCGTTGGTTTCGGAGGAAGCGACGTAGTTGCCGTTCAACTGGGTCAGGGTGAGGTCCGGCGCCAGGCCGCGCACGCTCACCGTCTTGCCTTCGCCGCCGCTGCGGGTGATCACCACGCCCGGCACGCGTTGCAGCGCGTCGGCGACGTTCTTGTCGGGGAACTTGCTGACGTCCTCGGCGGTGATGACTTCCACCACCGCGTTGGCGTTGCGCTTCTGGTCGAGGCTTTTTTCGATCGAATAGCGGAAGCCGGTGACCACGACCTTGTCGAGGTCCTTGGCTTGATCGGAGGCTTTGGCGGTGGCCGCAGTTTGCTCAGTCTGGGACTGGGCTTGTGCCGAGACGGGCACATACAGCGCCGCGCACAGCGCGACCGCCAACGAGTTACGAGCGTGCACTTTCATCGAATGACTCCCCTCAGTGGCCCCTGTGACTGGTGTCTTGAGCCGGCGGAGGCGCTTAGATCGATCTAAAAATGAGCTAGACCGGTAGGGCTTCCGCTGTCTCGATCCGGATACGCGTGCTTTTGGATCGATTTAAGTATCACCAGAAGCCGGGCGCTAAAGCATGCGGCGGCGCAGCAAGGGTGGCCCCGGCGTGAGGTCGGTCACGCTTTTGGAGGCCGCGTTGAGGCGGATGCCACAGTTTCGAGGGAGCGGCCAGATCGCACTTCAACCGCATGGCCTACCTGTAGGAGCTGCGCGAGCTGCGACCGCGCAGGTTGCAGATGGTTGCGCGGGCGGCCGTAGGTTCGCGGTCGCGGCTCGCGCCGCTCCTACAGGTAGCGCAGGGTCTTTCGCGTGTGCGCACGAAAGCCCGGGCGCCTTGAGGGAGGCAGGGCGCCCGGGCGCCATATCGCGATCGCGTCAATCAGTAGTCCAAACGCACCCGCAACCCGACCGTGCGCGGATCGTTCCAATAAGCACGAATGAAACCACCCGCATCATCGGCCCAGTTCTTGGTCATCTTGTCGGTGGCGTTGAGCACATACAGCTCCGCGCGCCAGAACGACGGCGTCTGCAGGCTCAAGCTGGCATCGACCGTCGTATAGGCCTTCTGCGCGTCGGACACGTGCGGGTTGTCGAGGTTGCGCAGGGTGAAATACATCTTGTCCTGCCACTTCACGCTGACCCACGGCACCAATTCATAACCGTTGCCGAACTTGAAGGTGTGCGAGGCGTTGATGCCGGCGGTGAACTTCGGCGTCATCGGCAGATGATGGCCGGTGATGTCGTAGATCTGGCGGCCGGCCAGGGTCGGGTCGGGGCCGTTGTAGGGCGCGGGGCAGGCCGGTGCGCCGAATTCTTCGCGCACGCCGCAGTTCCACTCGTCGCTGAAGGTCGGGTAGTCCTTGATCTTGCTGTTGATGTACGAGAAGAAGCCGCCGATGCGGGTGTTGGGCGTGGCCAGGTAATCCACTTCCACTTCCAGTCCGGGGATGTTGACCGTGCCGACGTTGACGGTCTGCCACTTCTTGATCACATCGCAGGTCGGGTCCCAATCGGGGCAGGGTTCTTCGACGTGGACCTTGGCGGCGAAGAAATCGCCGGTCACCTGCATGTCCTTGTAGCGGCTGTAGAACGCGGTCACCGACAGGCTCAGGCGCTTGTCCAGCAACAAGCCCTTGTAGCCGACTTCGAAGTTGGTGACGGTTTCCGGCTTGTACGGGAAGAAGGTGTACTGCGGGCCGGCCGGGCCCTCGATACAGACTTTGCCGCCGCAAGCATCGTCCTTGTCGCCGAAGCCGCCGGCCTTGTAGCCGGTGGACAGCGAGGTGAACAGGATTTCGTCGTCGGACAGGTCCTTGGTCAGGCCCAGGCGCCAGGTGACCTTGCGCCAGGATTCGGAGTGTTCGTTCTCGGCCGGCGGGCCCCACAGCTTGTAGGCGTCGATGCCGCCGAACGGGCCCATGCGTTCGGTCAGGTCGCGGCCGTTGTGCGGGCGGAAGCCCGGCTGGCCCGGCGTGCCGGGGTTGTACAGGCCGTTGTAGTAAGCGGTCGATTCGGTATCCCAGCCGCCGTAGACCTGGCCGCCGCGGTCGGTCTTTTCGTCGCGGCTGTAGCGCGCGCCGAAGGTGGCGTTCCAGGTCGGGGCGAAGCGCCAGTCGGCCTGGGCGAAGATCGCCTTGGCGTCGATCTGGCGGTTGGGCTGGTGGTAGAGCTGGCTGATCGGATAGCCGAACGGCGCGTTGACCAGCAGTTCCTGGGCGTAGTTGATCTGGTTCTTCTCGTGCATCCAGAACAGACCCGACACCAGCTTCAGGCGTTCGCCCTGATGCTTGAACTGCAGTTCGTGCACCACCGACTTGTACTTGGAATCCAGGGTGATCGAGGTGTTGTCGCGCACCGGCCACACGCCCCAGTCGCCTTCCGGCGGTACCGGGAAAGTGGCGGTCACCTGCGAGGGGATTTCGTGATAACCGCCGTCGTCGTCGGCGATCTGCGAACGCTTCTGGGTGGCGAAGGCGACGCTGTATTCCAGGCTGTTGGTATCGCTGAGGAACCAGTTGAGGTTGGAGCGGACCGTGTCGATCGACATGTCGGTCTTGCCGGGCACGTTGATCTTCACGTCCCACTTGCCGCCCTGGCAGGCGAAGCGGGTGCCGGCGGCCTGATCGCAGTCCTTCAGCCCGACCTGGCCGGCGCCGGAGTTCTGGAATTTCTCGTACGCCAGCAGCCACTCGACGTTGTCGGTGAAGGCGAAACGCGCAGCGATGCGCGCGGCCCATTCGTCGCGGTTGTAGTAGTACTTGTCGCGCCCGACCTTGACGTTGCGGCGTTGGTCGACGTCGGGAATGCCGTCGGCGATGAACCCGCGCTCGGGGATGTTGACGTCGGTGAAATCCTGCTGCTGGTCGATCCAGCCGTCGCGCTCGACCTTGGTCGCGGAAAAACGCAGGGCGAAGCGATCGTTGACCGCGATGTTCTGGATCAGATTGAGCTGGCGCAGGTTGTAGCTGCCCACGTCGAGCTCGGCGCTGCCGAAGGTGGAATCGAAGCGCGGCTTGGCCGGGATGATGTTGATGCTGCCGCCGGTGGAGTTGCGGCCGAACAGCGTGCCCTGCGGGCCGCGCAGCACTTCGACCTGGTCGACGTCGAACATCAGCGCCAGCGCGCCTTGCGGACGCGGCGAGTACAGACCGGCCACGTGCAGGCCCACGGCCGGATCGCCGATCTCGGTGAAGTTGTTGGCGCCGATGCCGCGGATGCTGACCTGCACGCCCGAATCCGGGCCCGAGGCGATCTGCACATTGGGCATGGTGCCCGACAGGCCGCGCACGTCGCGGATGCCTTCGCGGGTCAGCGCTTCCTGGGTGACGGCGGTGACGGTCACCGGCGTCTTCAGCAGATCCGATTCGATGCGGGTGGCCGAGACGTGCACGGTCTCCAGGGTGGTCCTGGCTTCGCCCGGGGTGGCCTGCCCAGCGCTGGCCTGTTGCTCGTCCTCGCTCGCGCTGGACTGGGCCATGACCGGGGCGGTGGCGCAGCCGATCAATACCGCCGCCACCGCGACGGCGAGGCCGGTCGGTCGGACAGCGCTGGGATGCTTTTTCATCGTTGGCTCCTGGTTGTACGGCGACTCGGGCCGGCGGGCCCGTGCTTGGTTGAGGCCGGCAGTGGCGGATGCGTTGCCCCGATCAGGGCGAGACGGGAGTGTTTTTCCCGGAGTACACGGTGTGGTTGCGTACCAGCGGTCTGGCCCAGACGCTGACGCTGAGGATGTAGAGCAGCGGAATGAACACCAGCGACATGCCCGCGCGCAGGCCCCAGTGATCGGCGATCAAACCGATCAGCAGCGGCACGATCGCGCCGCCGAGGATGCCGCTGCACAGGATTCCCGAGAACGCGCCGTGGTGCTGCGCGACCGAGTTCAATCCCAGCGAGAAGATCACCGAGAACATCACCGACAAGAAGAAGCCCGCGAGGGGAAAGGCCAACTCGGAGAGGGAGGCGGGGCCGAAAAGGGCGAGGCCGAGGCAGGCGATGGCCAGGATCGAAAAAATCGCCAGCACCAGCTTGGAATCCAGCAGTTTCAGCAAGCCCAGGCCGACCAGACAGCCCAGCGACATCAAGCCCCAGAAGCGGCTGACCGCGACCGCGCCTTGCTCGGTCGCCGACAGGCCGTGGTAGCTGTGCAGGAACTGCGACATCCAGTTGGCGATGGACTGCTCGGCGCCGACGTAGGCGACGATGGCCAGGAAGAACAAGCGCACATCGCGGCGGCGCAACAGGCTGAGGTAGGCCTCGCGGCTGCCGGCGCGCTCGTCGTCCTTCAGCTCCACCGCCGGCAGCGGCAGCTTGTAGTTGAGCAGCGCCAGCAGCACGAACGCGGCGCTGAAATACCAATAGAACGTCAGCCACGCCAGCGGATGTCCGTCCACGTCCGGGCGCTGCATGTAGTACTTGAACACCAGCGGGCTGAGGAAGGAGGCCAGTCCGAACACCAACTGCGCCATCACCGAGAAGAACGCGAAGTGCTGTTCGCCGCCGGCGGTGCGCATCAGCGGGTTGATCACTACCTGCAGCAGCGCCATCCCCAAGCCGATCACGAACAGACCGGCCACCACCGAGAAGTAGCCCGGGATCAGCGCGATCGCCAGCGCGCCGACGAAATTCAACGCGAACGCGGCGAACAAGGTGTAGCGGGTGCCGCGGATTTCGATCAGCAGGCCGCCGGGAATCGAGATCAGGCCGTAGGCGAGGAAGAACGAGAACGGCATGAAGCCGGCCATGGTCAGGCTCAGCTTGAAGTCCTGGATCGCGATCGGCATCAGCGGCCCGATCAGGTTGGTGATGAAGGACAGCGCGAACCAGATCAGGAGGATGTAACCGATGATCAGCGGCCGATGCTTCATGGACGGGGCTCCGGTATCAGGTTTGCGGCTGCAGGCAATGGGCGAGTTCGCCGGCGGCGATGCGCTTGCGCGGGAAGCGCGGCAGGATCGCGGCGGCGGTGCGGCAGCCGGCGGCGAGCGCGTCGCTCAGGCTGGCTCGATTCAGGCACGCGGCCAGATAGCCGGTGTTGAAACTGTCGCCGGCGCCGACGGTGTCGAAGATGTCCGCGACCGCGTCGGTGACGTGGCGGACGCTGCGGCCGTCTACGTGTCCCAATGCGCCGGCGGCGCCGAGTTTGACGATCAGATGCGCGCCGGGCTTGAGCAGACCGGCCACACGCTGCACCGCGCGTTGCAGATCGCCGCCGCCGTCGTCGAGGTTGGCGATGCTCATCGCCTCCAGCTCATTGACCAGCAGATGGTCGCAATGGGCCAGCCAGCCCTCGACTTCCTCATGCACCCGCGGCGTCCAGCCTTCCGGCGGCCAGCCGGTGTCCAGCGCGACCCGATAGCCGCGCAACGAAGCCTCGGCCAACAACTGGGCGAAGTGTTCGCGCAGGCCCGGCAGCAGGAACGGCGCGGTGAACAAGGCGACGCTTCCGGCGCTGGCGCGCGGCAGGTGTTCGAGCACGAAGTCCGGGGTCAGATGCTGCAGGTGCCCGTAACTGGTGAAGAAGGTGCGTTCGCCGTCGGCGTGCAACAGGCCCACCGACATGGTGGTGTCGCTGGCGCAGGTCTGCAGTTCGACCCGGATGCCGGACAGTTGCAGCAGCAGCCATTGGGCGAGGTCGTCGTCGCCGATGGCGCCGATCAGATGCGGGCTCAGGCCGAGGTGGCGGGCGGCGAGGGCGGAGTTGGCGGCCGAACCGCCCGCACGCAGTTCGCTGCGCGGCAGCAGTTGTTCGGTGCCGATCTTGGGCCAGTCGGTCAGCGTGCCCAGGACCAGGTCGACGCTGACGTCGCCGACGATGCTGAAACGGGGCGGGGTGTAATGCGATTCGCCGAACGCGGGTTCGCCGGCCTGGGGCTGGCTGGATTGGGCGCGGCTGGGCAGGGGCTGGTCGTGCTTCATGGGGCGACTATAGTCACCCCAATTCGGCCCCGTCAATAAAAATATCCAGTGGAAGTTTAATTAAATGCGACGCCCCGTGGCGGTCGGGCGGTGACCCAGCAGCTCGGCGGCGTGGAGTTCGCCCAGGTCGTCTTTTTGCAGAACCTCCAGCCGCGGCGAGAGCAGCTCATGGATCGGCAGCACCGCCGCGCCCAGCAGCGAGCAGTCTTCCTCGCGCTGGGAAATCATCACCCGCGGCAGTTCCGGGGCGGGGCGGCCGCGCACCGAGCGGTGCCAGGGCTGGGCCAGTTCGACCAGGCGCTGGACCAGCTTCTGCGGCGCCGACCCGCCGATGACGATGGTCTGCGGGTCGAGCAGGTTCTCGATCATGCAGATGGCGTCGCGCAGCCGTTGGGACGCCTGCTTGCACCATTGCTGCAGGGCTTGGTCGTTGGCGTCGTCGAGGCGATCGAGCAAGTCCTGGGTATGGATCTGGGCGTCGTCCAGGCCCAGGGCTTCGGCCAGCGAATGCAGCGACAGGTAGCGCTCCAGGCAGCCCTGGTTGCCGCAGTAGCAAGCCGTGCCGCCCGGGACCACCGGCACATGGCCGATCTCGGTGGCGTTGCCGTCGGCGCCGCGGTAGTTGTTGCGGCCGACGATCAGCGAGCCGCCCAGACCCACGCTCAGGTGCAGATAGAAGAAGTTGTCCAGGTGCCGGGCGACGCCGTACAGGGTCTCGCCGAGCGCGCCGGCGACGCTGTCGACGCTGTGGAACAAGGGCAGGCCGGTGGCTTCCTGCAACTGGTCGAGGATCGACAGGTCTTTCCAGCCCTCCAGCGCGGTCGGGCCGACGAAACTCAGTTCGGTATCGCCGAGCGGGCCGGGCAGGGCCACGCCGATGCCCCAGACCCGGCTGTTGGCCTGCCGGCGCAGCTTGGCCACCAGTTCCAGCAGGCCGGCCAACAGCTGCGAGCGGTCGCAGCCTTGCAACTGCACCTCCCAGCGCGCATCGATCCGCCCGACCAGATTGACCAGCGCGCCCGAGGCGCGGCCCGGTTCCAGGCTGATGCCGATGGACTGGCCGGCGTCGGGATTGATCTCGAAGGCGATCGGCGGCTGGCCGCGGGTTTTCAGGTCTTTCTGCCGGCGCGAGACGATCAGCCCGATCGATTCCAGCTCATTGGTGATGTTGGCCACCGTCTGCGGGCTCAGCGAGACCTTCTCCTGGATGTCCTTGCGCGAAGCCGCGCCGTGCTGGCGGATGAAATCCAGCACCAGCCGGCGGTTGTAGGGGGCGCTGGATTGCTGGGTGGCGCCGCGGCCGTTGTTCATAGGGGTTGGAACCGGTTGAGCGTAGGGGAGGGGTGCTGCGTATTATTCATACATCCATGTGAAGTAATTATTGACGAGGGCCGGTCACATGGCTAAGTTGCGATCCGAGCCTAGTCTATCCGGAACCGTGCCGATGACCTGTTTGCCGCCCTCCCGCAAGACCGGAATTCAAACGATGGCCGCGCTGGCGATGGCGCTGGCCAGCCTGCTGCAGGTGGCCGCCGCGGCCTCGGCCGAGAAGTCCAAGACCACGGTGTCGGTGAGCCTGCCCAAGGCGCCGTTGCTGGTGCAGATCAATCAGGTGGCGCTGGAACGGCAGGGGCCGAAGCGGGCCATCGTCGAATATGCGGGCGATGCCGGTCAGGGCAGCTACACCGTGCTGCGCGACGGCAAGCCGATCAAGCAGGGCGAACTGTTGCCGCTGCAGCCGTTCAAGGAATGGAGCCCGGGCAAGCGTTACTTCAGCGTCGACTTTTCCGATGCCGAGCAGGCCGGCAAGTACCAGGTCGACGTGCGCATCGGCAAACAACAGGCGTCCTCGGCGCCGGTGCCGGTGCGCGACAACGCAGTCTTCGCCACCACCGGCGCGCAGTTGCTGGGCTACTTCAAGCGCAGCCGCCATACCGATGAGGCCGATCGCGATCTGCAAATCTTCCAGAGCACGCGCAGAGTGAATGCCTGGGGCGGCTGGCAGGATGCCGGCGGCGACAAGGGCAAATACCTGTCGCACCTGGGTTACGCCAACTATTTCAATCCGCAGCAGGCCTCGATGGCCGCCTGGGTGCTGGCCTACGGTGCGCACGCGCGCAAGGCGCTGTTCGCCGCGCACGGCCTGCAGACGCAGATCGAAGATGAGGCGTTCTGGGGCGCGGACTATCTGCATCGCACCCTGGATGCGGAAGGCTATTTCTACACCACCGTGTTCGACCAATGGGGAACGCCGGGCGCCCAGCGCATGGTCACCGGTTACGAAGGCGCGGCCGGCACCTACACCACGCTGTACCGTTCGGCGTTTCGCGCCGGCGGCGGCATGGCCATCGCCGCGCTCGCGCGCGCCTCGATGCTGGCCAAGCAGAGCGGCCGTCATGGCGAGTTCGACGGCGCTCAATACCTGGCCGATGCGGAACGTGGCTACGCGCACCTGCGCAAGTTCAATGCGCAATACGGCGCCGACGGCAAAGAAAACATCATCGACGACTACACCGCGTTGATGGCGCTGGTGGAGTTGCACAACGCCAGCGGCCAGTCGGCTTACCTCGACGACGCGCGCGAACGCGCCGCCCGCCTGATCGCGCGACAGCAGAAAGACGGCGGCTTCATCAGCGACGGCGGCCGCCGCCCGTACTACCACGCGGCCGAGGCGGGCCTGCCGGTGATCAGCCTGTCGGCCTATGTCGATATTGAACCCGAGCAGGGCCGTCGCCAACGCGCGCTGGACGCGATCGGCCTGGCGCTTGCGCACGAGCTGAGCATCACCAACGCCGTCGCCAACCCGTACGGCTACGCCCGCCAGCGCTTCCAGCTGACCCGGGACGGCAAGGCCGCGGGCGAGGTGCTGGAAGGCTTCTTCATTCCGCACCGCAATGAAACCGGCTACTGGTGGCAGGGCGAAAGCGCGCGTCTGGCTTCGCTCAGCGCGGCGATGATCGTCGGCGGCCGCAAGTTGGCCGATCAAGGCACGGCCGAGCAGGGCAAGGCCGGCTACGGGCTGCCCGCCGACCGCGCCGCTTATGCCCAGAACCAACTCGACTGGACCCTGGGCCGCAATCCTTACGGCATGTCCATGCTCTACGGCTTCGGCAAGCGCAACCCGCCGACGGTGTTGGAGAGCGCCGGCGAAATGTTCGTGGGCGGCATCTCCAACGGCATCACCGGCGCGGTCGGCAGCGATACCGGTTCTGGCATCAGCTTCGCGCCCGGTCCGGATTCGGAGCAGTGGCGCTGGGTCGAGCAATGGATTCCGCACACCACCTGGATGCTGTTCGCGGTGATGGCGATGAGTGAGAATCGAAGCTGAATTCGAGGCGCCTATCACGCAATTGAGTGTTGCGCCGCGCAGCCCGCGGCGCTCGCTGAATTCACATAATTCATCCGAACCCGCGCGTCCCCCTTCTGCAAGTGCTGGGGAGCGCGCACCATCTCTACGTTCTTGAAGCTAGCGCTTCTTTATTGGTTCTGCACCGGCCAATCAGACCGGCGTCATCGTCTGTAAGAACTTAGGGAAAACACCCATGAAACTGATATGGAAATTGGCCTTCGGCGCCATTTCGGCCGCCGGAGTCGTGCTCGTGTTCTCGGGTACGAAATCCGCGCGGGACACCGGATCAAACCTTGCATCGGTCGCGCAACCAGCGCCGAAGTCCGGCGCGAAGGCGGCGGCAATCACGAGCAAAGCCGCCAGCGCGTTATCGATCCCGCAAACCGGCGATCCGGTCAAAGGCAATTACTCCGCGTTGTTCAGCTGGCCGCTGATCGGCATCCATGCGGTGCTGCTGCCCGACGGCCGCGTGCTGACCTACGGCAGCGACGCGCGCGGCATCCAGACCGGCAAATTCATTTACGACGTGTGGGATCCGCTGTTCGGCATCGGCACCGATGCCCACACCACGCTGCCCAACAACACCGCGGTCGATCTGTTCTGCAGCGCGCAGTTGGTGCTGCCCGGCAGCGGCGATGTGCAGATCTTCGGCGGCGACATCACCAGCCCCGCCGGGCAGTCGACCAATAACCCCAATGCCGACGTCACCCTGTACCGCTTCGCCGACAACAGCCTGACCCGCACCGCGACCCTGCAGCGCAAGCGCTGGTACGCGACCGCCACCACCTTGCCCAACGGCGAGATCTTCCTGCAGGGCGGCAACGGCGGCGCCGACTATCCGGAAGTGCGCGCCACCGACGGCAAATACCGTTTGCTCAGCGCGGTTTCGACCCAGTCGCTGGACTGGTGGTATCCGCACAACTTCGTCGGCCCCGACGGCAATGTGTTCGGCCTGGTCGGGCAGAGCATGTACCGGGTGCGGCCGCTCGGCACGGGTTCGATGGAATCCTTGGGCCGGTTCGCCGGCAGCAATATCGGCCACGGCTCGGCGGCGGTGATGTTCGCGCCGTCGCGGATTCTGCAACTCGGCGGCGGCACCGATACCCGCAACGCGCTGCGCCAGGCGCATGTGATCGACATCAGCGAACGCGCGCCCAAAGTCACGGCGGCCGCGTCGATGGTGCGGCCGCGTCACTGGTCGACCGCAGCGGTGTTGCCCGACGGGCGCGTATTCGTTTCCGGCGGCGCGTTGCGCGATTCCAGCGTGCTCAAGACCCCGGCCGACTATCCGGACAAGGAAGTCGCCTACACCAGCGAGCTCTACGATCCGGCCACCAACAAATGGAGCGACGGCGCCACCGCGACCCGGATGCGCCTGTATCACTCCACCTCGTTGCTGCTGCCCGATGCCACCGTGTTGACCCTCGGCGGCGGCGCGCCCGGCCCGCAGACCAATCTCAGCGGCGAGATCTACTACCCGCCGTACTTGTTCGACGCCACCGGCAAGCCCGCGCCGCGTCCGACCCTGACCTCCGCGCCGATGACCGTCGACGCCGGCGGCACCCTCGCGCTGACCTCGCCGGAAGCGGCCACGGTCAAGCGGGTGGTGTTGATCAAGACCGGATCGGTCACCCATTCCTTCGACATGGATCAGCGCCGGTTGGAACTGAGCTTCGCTCGCGACGGCGAACGCATCACCGCCAACCTGCCGGCGTTGGAGACGTTGACGCCGCCGGGCTACTACATGCTGTTCCTGGTCAACGAAGCCGGTACGCCCTCGCGCGCCGACATCCTGCGGATCAACGCCCGGGCGATGACCCGCGCCTACAACGGCTACGGCATCTTCGAGGAAGGCGCCGCCGTCGCCGCCGGCGGGCTGGACGGCTCGGGCTACGCCTATGCCAGCGGCTTGTTGGGCAAACAGCTGAGCTGGAACGGTTCGACCTTCGTGTTCGGGCCGGCCAACGGCCCCAATACGGTCAGCAGCGCGACGATCGAATTGCCGGCGGGGAAATACTCGGTCTTGAACGTGCTGGCCGCGGCGGGCGGCGGCGATCAGGCCGGGCAAACCTTCGTCGTCACCTACGCCGACGGCAGCCAGACCAGCTTCAAGCAAGGCGTGACCGACTGGTACAACGCGCCGAAGTTCGGCGAAGCGGTTGCGATCACCATGCCGGCGCGATTGAGCTCCAACGGCAGCCGCGACTCGCGTCCGTTCCGTTTGTTCGGCTATCGCTTCACCCTCGATTCGAGCAAAGCGGTGCGCAGCCTGACCTTGCCGAACAACAGCAAGGTGCGAGTGCTGGGCGTCGAACCCAAGATTTGATCGGTGTTCGCGCAGGGGGCGTGCGCCGCGCTTGCGGCGTACGTCCGCGAATCAGAACGGGCGGCTGGTTTCCGTGGCCCAGGTCTTGCCGTTGCCCGCCTGCGCCAGCGGTATGCAGGCCTGATAGGCGCCGGGAATCGGGCGGTACTGCAAGACTTGGGTGGCGCCGGGTTCGGAAGTGAAGTAGCCGAGCAGGGTCAGCTCTTTCATCGTCTGGATGAAAGGGCGGTGTTGCTGAGCCGGTGGTTTGGGCGCGGTTCGCTCCGCTTCGACGGCCAGGCCATGCGCTTGCGTCACCAGCGCCGCGCGCAGCGCCGGGTCCAGTTCGAGAAAGGCGCGGCCGTGCGCGCGCCTGGCCTGGGCTTCGAAATCCGCCAAGCCCGCGACGAAACGCGCTTGATCGTCCTTCGGGTAAGCGTCCTTCAACATCTTGTCGATAAAGGCCGGGATACCGACGTCCTTGGCGCCGGGCGTGTCGGTGCGCGGAATCATGATCTCGGCGACCTCCGCCACCAGCGCGGCTTGCGCCTGGGTGAGGAAGACCGGTTTCCATTCGGACTTCGCACCCGTCTCAGCCGATGAGCCGGGCTCGGCCGAACAACCGGCGAGCACGCCGAGGATGGCCGGCGCCGACACCGCGCCGCCCATCAGCAAGGCAACCCGGCGTATCGCCTCGCGGCGGTGCAGGTCGGCGCTCATAGATTCATCCGCTTGAGTTCCTGCACGGCGTGATCGACGGCGCGCGCGGTCAACGCCATGTAGGTGAGCGATGGGTTCTGGCAGGCCGAGGAGGTCATGCACGAGCCGTCGGTGACATACACGTTCTTGCAGGCATGCACCTGGTTCCAGGCATTGAGCACAGAGGTTTGCGGATCCCGGCCCATGCGCGCGGTGCCCATCTCATGGATGCCCATGCCCAGATCGTCGGCGTTGTCGTATTCGCTGACGTTCTTGAATCCGGCCGCCTCCAGCATCGTCGCCGCTTCGGCGCTCATGTCCTTGCGCATCTTGACTTCGTTCTCGCGCAGGCCGGCATCGAAGGTCAGCACGCGCAGTCCGTATTTGTCCTTGCGCTCGGGATCGAAGCTGACGCGGTTGTCGCGATAGGGCAGGGTCTCGCCGAAACCGACCAGGCGCATGCCCCAGGGCCCGGGCTGCGCGGCCTTGCTCTTCAGCTCCGCGCCCAGCGCGGAATCCTGCATCAGCCGGGTCCAGCCCGATCGCCACGCGCCGCCCTGATAACCGAAGCCGCGCAGATAAGCGCGCTTGTCCTTGCCGATATTGACGAAGCGCGGAATGTAGATGCCGTTGGGGCGCTGGCCGCTGTAGTAGCGATCCTCGAAGCCGTCCACCTGTGCCGAAGCGCCAACGCCCAGATGATGATCCATGATGTTGCAGCCCAGCTCGCCGCTGTCGTTGCCGAGCCCTTGCGGAAAACGGCTGGAAACCGAATTCATCAGAATCGAGGTGGAGCCGAAGGTGGATGCGCACAGGAAGATCACCTTGGCGTGGAATTCCATCTGCTCGTTGGTTTCCGCATCGAGCACGCGCACGCCGCTGGCCCGGTCTTTGCCCGGATCGAAGATAAGTTCGTAGACGATCGAATTGGGCCGCAAGGTCATGTTGCCGGTGCTCTCCGCCGCGGGCAGCGTGCTGGAGTTGCTGCTGAAGTAAGCGCCGAACGGGCAACCGCGAACGCACAGGTTGCGGTACTGGCAGGTGCCGCGCTGCGGGCTGTGGGCGAGGGGAGCGGTGAGGTTGGCGGTACGGCCGATGGTGAGCGCGCGTCCCAGCTTGTCGGCGATCGCCTGCTTGAGATGCTGCTCGACGCAGTTCAACTCCATCGGCGGCAGGAACTGCCCGTCGGGCAGTTGCGCATAACCTTCGGCCTGGCCGCTGACGCCGATGAAACGTTCCACCCGGTCGTACCACGGCGCGATGTCCGCATAGCGGATCGGCCAGTCGACGCCGATGCCTTCCTTCGCGTTCGCTTCGAAATCCATCGGGCTCCAGCGATACGACTGCCGTCCCCACATGATCGAACGGCCGCCGACGTGATAGCCGCGCACCCAGCCGAACGGCTTCTTCTCGATGTAGGGATGTTCGGTGTCGTCGACGAACCAATGTTTGTTCGCCTGAGTCAGCACGCCGGCGCGCTGGGTCACCATCTGGTGGTGCAGGTCGTCCTCGGTCGGGCGGCCGCCGTAAGGCAGTTCCCAGATCTGCTTGAGCGCGGTCGGGTACTCGCCGTGCTTGACCATTCGCCCGCGATCGAGCACCAGGGTCTTCAATCCCTGCTCGGTCAGCTCCTTCGCGGCCCATCCGCCGCTGATGCCGGTGCCGACCACGATCGCGTCGAAGACATTGTTCCGGGTCGCCATGCATGGGCTGCCTTAGACCAATTCGTTGACGACTCTACCGCGAAAAATGGTTAGCATCGCAACGCTTGTCACAAGGCCGCTCGCTGACGATCCGCAACGTACGCGTTGCCGCAACGCAGCATCGCTTGTTGAATTCCGGCCCTGACATTTTTTGTCTTTGTTGAACCGGTCTTACTTTTTTTGACATAGCGAGAACACCATGCTGAATCGACGTGCTTTTCTCCAAAGCGGTTCGTTGGCGCTGGTCGCGATGATGTCCCCGAACGTGTTTGCCGCCAAACCGCGCAGCGGTCCGCTCGGAAAGCCGATCGGTCTGCAGCTGTGGACGATCCGCGAGGAGGTCGCCAAAGACCTGCCGGCCGCGTTGAAGGCGGTGGCCGCAATCGGCTACGGCGAAGTCGAGTTCGCGGGCATACCGAACATGCCCGTCGCCAAGGTGCGCACGTTGCTCGACGACAACGGCCTGGCCGCGCCCAGCATGCACTGCGGCATGTCCGATGCCCGCGACGGTCTGCAGCAACGCATCGACTTCGCCCAGGCCGTCGGCGCGCGCAACATCGTGATCTCGTTTCCCGCGACCGCCGATGCGCGTTTCAAGGACGGCAATGCGCTCGCCGCCGGCATGACCCTGGACGACTGGAAGTGGAACGCCGAGCAGCTCAACCGCATCGGCGAGCTGACCCGCAAAGCCGGCATCGCCTGCGGCTACCACAACCACAACATGGAGTTCCGTTCCTTCGACGGCGTCAGGGCCTACGACGAACTGCTGCGGCTGACCGATCCGAAACTGGTGACGATGCAGCTCGACATCGGCTGGGTCACCGCGGCCGGCGCCGATCCGCTCAAGCTGTTGACCGAGCATGCCGACCGTATTTCCTCGCTGCATATCAAGGACGTGCGCAAGAACGCGAAGACCTTCGTCGATCGCGTCGATACCCAGACCGTCGAGATCGGCAACGGCCGCGTCGACTGGCCGAAGCTGTTCTCGGCGATGGACCCGCAGAAGATTCGGCATTACTTCGTCGAACAGGAAAACTTCGAACGGCCGCCGCTGGCCAGCGCCAAGCTGAGTTTCCAGTACATGAGCCGCCTGAAATCCTGACGCGCCGAGGTCCTACCGTGCCCTTTCTGACAGCAGCCGCCATCAGAGATTCCTACGATGCGATCGTGGTCGGCTCCGGCGCCGCCGGAGGCCAGACCGCCTACACCCTGTGCATGGAAGGCGCGCGGGTATTGATGCTGGAAGCCGGACGCAACTACACGCCGGCGACCGAAACCGCGATGTTCCAGACCCCGGACCAGGCGCCGCTGCGCGGCGTCAACACCCCGGACAAGGCCTTCGGTTTCTACGACGCCACCGTCGACGGCGGCTGGCAAGTCCCCGGCGAGCCCTACGTCAACGCGCGCGAGGACCACGCCGGCCGCTTCGACTGGTGGCGCGCGCGCATGCTCGGCGGCCGCACCAATCACTGGGGCCGGATTTCGCTGCGCAACGGTGCTTACGACTTCAAGCCTTACAGCCGCGACGGCCTGGGCTTCGACTGGCCGATCGATTACGCCGATGTGGCGCCGTACTACGACAAGGTCGAGATGCTGATCGGCGTGTACGGCGACAACGACGGCCTGGAGAACACGCCGAATTCGCCCGACGGCGTGTTGCTGCCGCCGCCCAAGCCCAGGGTCAGCGATCTGCTGGTGCAGCAGCGCGCCGCGCGCCTGGGCGTTCCGGTGATCGCCGGACACCGCGCGGTGCTGACGCGGCCGCTGGACGCGGGCAACCTGCCGGCCAAGCTGCATCCGGGCAACCCGGAAGCGCAGCGGATCCTGCGCGAAGCGATGCAGCGGCGCGCCGCTTGCTGGTGGGCCACGCCCTGTGGCCGCGGCTGCTCGACCGGGGCCAATTACCAATCGACTACCGTGCATCTGCCGCCGGCGCTGGCGACCGGAAGACTCGACATCGTCTGCGATGCGATGGTGCGCGAAGTCGTGCTCGGCGCGAAGGGCAAGGCCGACGGCGTTCGCTTCATCGACAAGACCAGCGGCAGCGAATTCGCCGCCTCCGCGCGGGTGGTGGTGCTGGCCGCCAGTGCCTGCGAATCGGCGCGGATCCTGCTCAACTCCAAATCCACTTCGTTTCCCAACGGTCTGGCCAACTCCAGCGGCAAGGTCGGCCGTTACGTGATGGACACCGTCGGCGCCGACCTGACCGGGCAAGTGCCGCTGCTGGAAAACCTGCCGCTGCACAACGAAGACGGCGCCGACGGCGGCCACATGTATTCGCCGTGGTGGCTGTACAAGGAACAATTGGCCGGCAAGCTCGGTTTCGCCCGCGGCTATCACATCGAATTCGGCGGCGGCCGGCGCATGCCCGGCGTGCACACCGGCGCCGGGCTGGAATGGCTCACCGGCGGCAGCTACGGCGTGAAGTTCAAACAGGACGTACGCCGCTATTACGGCTCCTTCGTCGGCTTCGCCGGCCGCGGCGAAATGATTCCGAACGAAAATTCGTACTGCGAGATCGATCCGCAGGTCAAAGACAAGTGGGGCATCCCGGTGCTGCGCTTCCACTGGCAATGGTCCGAACACGAAACCCGCCAGGCCGCGCACATGCAACGCACCTTCGCCGACATCATCGAAGCGATGGGCGGGCGGGTGCAGGGTCAAGTCCAGACCGACGGCGCCAAGGCCATCGACACCGGCGGCTCGATCATCCACGAACTCGGCGGCGCGATCATGGGCGCCGATCCGAAGACCTCGGTCACCGACCGCTGGTGCCGGACCTGGGACGTGGACAATCTCTACATCACCGATGGCGCGGTGTTCGCCTCCAACGCCGACAAGAACCCGACCCTGACCATCATGGCGCTGGCCTGGCGCGCCAGCGACCACATCCTGGCGCGCATGCGCCGCAAGGAGCTGTGATGGACCGCCGCACGACCTTGAAGTGGATGCTGACCGCGGCCAGCGCGCTGCCGCTGATGCAACTGACCGCCTGCAGTTCCGATCCGCCGCCGCCCCGACTGCCCTCGGGCGTGGGTTACGGCACCGACCCGGACCTGCTCAAGACCTACGGCCCGGGATCGATCTGGCCGCTGACCCTGGACGAACGCCAGCGGCGCATCGCCACCGCGCTGTGCAACCTGATCGTTCCCGACGAAGCCGACGCGCCGGGCGCCGTCGTGGTCGGCGTGGTCGATTTCATCAACGAATGGGTCAGCGCGCCGTACCCGCGGCAAGCCGCCGACCGCAAACTGATCCTGGCCGGATTCGACTGGCTCGATGCGCAGGCGCGGCAGCGTTTTTCGCGCAGCTTCGGTGCGGCGATCGAGAGTCAGCGCATCGCGATCTGCGACGACATCTGCTATCTGCCCAAGGCCGCGGACGAACACAAACAGGCCGCGGAATTCTTCGCCCGTTATCGCGACCTGACCATCGGCGGATTCTGCACCTCGCCGCAAGGCCGGCATTACCTCGGCTATGTCGGCAACGTGCCCTTGCCCAGCTTCGACGGCCCGCCGCCGGAAGTGCTCAAACTCGTGGGAGTGGGTTGATGCCATCGATCGCACATCGCGATCGCATGCCGGCCGTGCGCCGGTTCGCCTGGAGAAGACATCGCATGAACATGAAGTTGCTCGGCGCCTGCCTGCTGGCATTGACCTGCGGCATCGGCGCGCAAGCCGCGGAACAGCCCGGAAAGCAGTGGCAGTCGTTGTTCGACGGCAAGACCCTGGACGGCTGGCGCGCCAGCGAAAAGCCGGGCTCTTTCAGCGTGCGCGACGGCCAGATCGTGGTGCGCGGCCCGCGTTCGCATCTGTACTACGTGGGCGAGGTGCAGCGCCACGACTTGCGCGACTTCGAATTGCAGCTCCAGGTCATGACCAAGCCCGGCGCCAACTCCGGCGTCTACTTCCACACCGCCTGGCAGCAGGACGGCTGGCCCGGCAAAGGCTATGAAGTCCAGGTCAACAACAGCCAGAGCGATCCCAAGCGCACCGGCGGCTTGTACGGCGTGCAAGACAACTACCAGGCGCCGGCCAAGGACAACGTCTGGTTCACGATGCGCATCCGCGTCGAAGGCAACCGCGTCCGCACCTTCGTCGACGGCAAGCAGATCGTCGACTACACCCAGCCCGAGCGGCTGGAGCGGCCGGAGGAGATGAAGGGCAGGGTGCTGTCGTCGGGGACGTTCGCCTTGCAGGCGCACGATCCGGACAGCGAAGTGCACTACCGCAACATCAAGGTGCGGGCGTTGCCCTGAAGTCTTGATTCGGCCGGCGACCGCAGCGGCCAGCGGAATTGCGACGAAGTAAGCGAAGCGATCGGGCGCCGACCCGATCGCTCCGGATGAACAGTTCTCGCGAACGGCGGATCGGAGGAAGCCGCGGTTGCCCTGTTCGCGGTGGAACGTATCCCAAGGCCGCCGCCGAAACTGCGAACCGCATTGCGTCTACGCCGGATCCTGACGAACGGTGGATGCGTCGACGCGCGGCGAGCGCGTTCGCTCACGGTTGCTAACCGTCGCTCACGTTTACTCACGGATTCTTTAGATGCTGCGCGTCGACGATCGGGCCTCATCGTCGCAAGGCAGACGCCCACGCTGAGCCGTCGCCTCAGCCGCCGCGCTCCAGCGGATAATTCTTGGCCAGCACGGAGATCATCTCCACCAGGTTCTCCCGCAGCCGATGGGGAAGCCGCCTGAGGTCCTGCAAACACTGGTACTCGATCTCATCCTGGGCGTAGTCGAGGCTTTGCACCGCGGGCGTCCAGGTTTCGTCGTTGGGCTTTATCGGGCCGCGCTCGGTTCCCAGCCACTCCAAAGTCACCCCGGTTTCCAGCGCGATTTCGATCAAGTGATTCATCGACGGCAGATTGCCGCCGTTCTTCTCCCATTGCGCCACAGCGCTGCGTTGCACACCGATCTTGCTCGCCAATTCTTGTTGCGAAAGCTTCGCCTGCAGTCTCGCGCGGCGTATCCGGTCTTCCATATGCATCGGCGGTGCACTCCGTGTCGTCGATAGCCAAGTCTGGTTTGAGTAACGGGTAATCAAGTTCAGACCAAACACTGAACGACCTTGCTCACATTTTTCTTGAACAGGCTGAAATCAAAGGGTTTTTCCCCGTTCACATTTTTCGCCTCGGGCTTTTGGTGGATTGCAGTAGACATGAATCTTTCGCTAATAGGTGTAGAAGAGCTCACGAATTCAATGCCTTTAAGAGTGTGTTCAACACATTAATTGGGCGCGACGGAACGATGGTTTCAGTCGATTCGAGACGCGAATCACGCGTCGGTCTTGCCCAATTTCGCACTCGGCAATTCACGAGCAGGTTTCCGGTAAGCCACGACGTCGTATCCACACGTTGATGCAGGGGAGAGCGATCATGCGGAAGAACGCCACCAGTCGTTTCTGGGTCAATCGCTTCAGCAAGAAATGGCAAGGCGAATGTCGCAAGACCGCTTGTTTGCATCCTCTCAGTCGGACCATCCGGATCGGACTGCAATTGATGATCGCGTTGCAGTTGGCGCAGCCCCTGGCGGCCGCCGCTCAGGACGCGACTTGGACCGGCACCGGCGGCGGCGTGTGGACCAACGGCACCAGCTGGAGTACGGGGTCGGTGCCTACCGGTGTGGCCACCTTCAACGCCACGTTCGTTCCTGTGGTCACCTTTGGTAACGGCACGAACAGTTCGATCGGGACATTACGGTTCGGCGCGCTCTCGCCGCAATACACCTTCAACCTCGGCACCGCGGCCGGCGCGACCTTGAACGTGACCGGCACCGGCATCGAGAACACCTCGCTGTTCCAGCCGGCGTTCAACGTCGGCGTGACCGGCACCGGCACGCTCAATTTCAACGGAGCCGGCACCACCGCCGCCGGTGCGCAGATCAACCTCGGCGCCAACGGCAACCTCGGCTTCGACGGCACCGCCACCGCCGCGACCTCGACGATCGGCATCGCCACCGGCGGCACCGCCGCGTTCAACGGCAACAGCACGGCGGGCACCTCGACCATCACGGTCGGCGGCAACCTCAACTTCAACGGCTCCGGCAGCGCCGGCGATGCCACCATCGGCGTCAACACCGGCGGTACCGCGCGCTTCTTCGGCACCAGCACCGGCGGCACCGCGCGGCTCACCGTCAATGCCGGCGGCAATCTCGACATGACCGGCCTGACCGCCGCGTCGATGACGCTCGGCTCGTTGAACGGCGTCGGCACGGCCAATCTCGGCACCGGCCGTCTGTCGCTGGGCGCGACCGGACTGAACTCGACCTTCGGCGGCGTGGTCAGCGGCGCGGGCGGTCTGGACTGGAACGGCACGGGCCTGTTGTCGCTGTCGGGGGCCAACACCTTCGGCGGCGGTTTGAACGTCAACACCGGCAGCGTGTTCGGCGGCAACACCGCGGCGTTCGGCACCGGCGCGATCGGTCTGGGCGGCGGTACCTCGCTGACCCTGGGCGCGAACGGCAGCTTCGGCAACGCGATCAATGTCGCCGGCGGTCTGGGCGCGACGATCTCGGCCGGGACCGGCTTGAACGCGACGCTGGGCGGCAACGTCAATCTCGGCGCCGGTTCGCAGCTGGCGTTCGGGCGCGCGGGCGCGCTGGGCGGATTGACCCTCAATTGGGGCGCCGGTTCGACCATCGGTTCGGGCGCGCGCTTGTCGGCGGACTTCGGCACGCTGGGTTTGGGTGCCGGTTTCAACGGCGGCCTGCTGAGCGGCGCCGAACTCAATGTCGGCGGCACCGGCGCATTCAATCTCAACGGCATCAACACCACGCTGGGACGGTTGACCGGTTCGGGCGGTTTAGCCTTGGGCAGCGCCTCGCTCTCGCTCGGCGGCGGCAGCGCGCTGGACTCGACCTTCAGCGGCGCGATCGGCGGCACCGGCGGCTTGAACTGGAACGGCACCGGCCTGTTGTCGTTGTCGGGTGCGAACACCTTCGGCGGCGGCCTGGCGGTCAACAGCGGCAGCCTGTTCGGCGGCAACACCTTGGCCTTCGGTACCGGCGCGATCGGCCTGGGCGGCGGCACTTCGCTGCGCCTGGGCGCCAACGGCGTGTTCGGCAATGCGATCAATCTCGGCGGCGGACTGGGCGCGACGATCTCGGCGGGCACCGGCTTCAACGCCACCCTGGGCGGCAACGTCAATCTGGGCGCGGGCGCCAACCTGGGCTTCGGCGCGAGCGGCGCGACCGGTGGATTGCTGCTCAACTGGGGCGCGGGCTCGACGATCGGCGCCGGCGCGGCGCTGTCGGCGGATTTCGGCACGCTCGGCCTGGGCGCGGGATTCAACGGCGGATTGCTGGCCAACGCCAGCTTGAACGTCGGCGGCGCCGGCGCGTTCAACCTCAATGGCATCAACACCACGCTCGGCCGTCTGACCGGCACCGGCAATCTGTCGCTCGGCATCGGTTCGTTGTCGTTGGGCGGGACCGGGCTCGACTCCGACTTCGGCGGCATCATCGGCGGCACCGGCGGACTGAACTGGAACGGCGCCGGCCGACTGTCGCTGTCGGGCGCCAACACCTTCAGCGGCGGCTTGAACCTGGCCGGCGGCACCTTGAGCGTCGGCAACAACCTGGCGCTGGGCACCGGCACCTTGGCGATCAACGGCGCGGCCACGCTCGAGTCGAGCGCCGCGGTGACGCTGGCGAACGCGATCGCGCTCAATGCCAACCTGAGCCTGGGCGGCAGCAACAACCTGGGCCTGGCCGGCAACCTCAGCGGCATCGGCGGCCTGACCATGAACGGCACCGGCGTGCTCAACCTGAGCGGGAACAACGCGGGCTGGGGCGGCGGTTTCAATCTGGGCAGCGGCACGCTGCAGCTCGGCAATGCCAACGCGCTCGGCACCGGCTTGTTCAACGTCACCGGCAACGCGGGCTTCGGTCCCAGCTTCGCCGGTTTCAATTTCGCCAATGCGATCAATCTCTCGGCCGGCGCGAACCTGAGCCTGACCGGCGATTTCGACTGGAGCATGAGCGGCTCGATCGGCGGCAACGGCGGCGTCAGCTACGTCGGCCCCAATCTGTTGACCTTGAACGGCGCCAATACTTTCACCGGCGGCTTCTCGCTCACCGGCGGCCGCGTGCGCGCCAACAATCTGGGCGCCTTCAGTACCGGCGCGGTGAACCTGGGCGGCGGCGAGCTGATCCTCGGACTCAACGGCAGCTTCGGCAACGCGCTCAATCTCGGCGCAGGGGCGGGCGGCCGCTTGTCGGTCGGCGCCGGACTCAACGCAGGGTGGGGCGGCGGCCTCAACCTCGGCGCGGGCGGCACACTCAATTTCGGTTCGGCCGGCAACAACGGCTTGCTGACGCTGGCGGGCGGCGGCTCGCTCGGCGCCGGCGCCGGCGTTTCGGTCGACTTCGGCACGCTGCGATTCGGCGATGCGCCGAGCGCGGGGTTGTTCGGTGGCGCGGGTGTGAATCTGGGCGCGGCGGGCACGCTGAACCTCAATGGTTTCGATGCTTCGTTCGGCAATCTGAGCGGTAGCGGCAACATCGGTTTGGGCGCCAATCGCTTGTCGATCGGCGGGCTCGGATTGAACGGCAGTTTCGGCGGCGTCATCGGCGGTACTGGCGGTTTGTTCAAACTCGGCGCCGGCACCTTGAGCCTCAACGGCGCCAATACCTTCAGTGGCGGAGTGGATCTGTCGGCCGGCGGTCTGTTGCTGGGCAACGCCGGTGCGTTGGGCACCGGCGCGCTCAACGTCAGCGGCAATGCCGGGTTCGGCGCCAACGTCGCCGGGCTCGACATCGGCAATGCGATCAATCTCGGCGGCGGTTTCGCGCTCGACATCGGCGGCACCAACGGCCTGGCGCTGTCGGGCATCATCGGCGGCGCGGGCGGGCTGAACTTCAGCGGCACCGGTGGCTTGACCCTCAACGGCGCGAACACTTTCGGCGGCGGCTTCGGCCTCAGCGGCGGCGGCGGTTTGACGCTCGGCAATGCCGGTGCGCTCAGCACGGGTGCGTTGAACGTGTCGGGCCTGGGCGGCAGCCTGACGGCGGGCTTGCCCGGTCTGAACCTGGGTAACGCGATCAATCTCGGCGGTGGTGCGTCGCTCGGCATCGGCGGCGCGAACAGCCTGTCGCTGTCCGGAATTATCGGCGGCACCGGCGGCTTGAACTTCGGCGGCACCGGCACGTTGAGCCTCAACGGCGCCAATACCTTCGGCGGCGGCTTCGGCCTCAGCGGCGGCGGCACGGTGAGTCTCGGCAACGCCGGTGGGCTCGGTACCGGTGCATTGAACCTGTCGGGTCTGGGCGGAAATCTGAGCGTCGGTTTGCCCGGTCTGAACCTCGGCAACGCGATCAATCTCGGCACGGGTGCGTCGCTCGGCATCGGCGGCGCCAACGATCTGTCGCTGTCCGGGATCATCGGCGGCGCGGGCGGCTTGAACTTCGGCGGCACCGGCACGCTGAGCCTCAACGGTGCGAACACCTTCGGCGGTGGTCTTGGCCTCAGCGGCGGCGGCAGCCTGAGTCTCGGCAACGCCGGCGCGCTGGGCACCGGCGCGTTGAACCTGTCGGGCCTGGGCGGCAACCTCAATGTCACCTTGCCCGGTCTGAACCTCGGCAACGCGATCAACCTCGGCGGCGGTGCGTCGCTGGGCATCGGCGGCGCCAACGACTTGTCGCTGTCCGGGATCATCGGCGGCACGGGTGGTTTGAACTTCAGCGGCACCGGTGGGTTGAGCCTCAACGGCGCCAACACCTTCGGTGGCGGCCTTGGCCTGAGTGGCGGCGGCAGCTTGAATCTCGGCAACGCGGGCGCGCTGGGCACCGGCGCTTTGAATCTGTCCGGCCTGGGCGGCAGCCTGAGCGCGAGTCTGCCCGGTCTGAACCTGGGCAACGCGATCAACCTCGGCGGCGGTGCGTCGCTGGGCATCGGCGGCGCCAACGATTTGTCGCTGTCCGGAATCATCGGCGGAACCGGTGGCTTGAACCTCGGCGGCACCGGCACCTTGAGTCTCAACGGCGCGAACACCTTCGGCGGCGGCGTGGCGCTCAGCGGTGGCGGCGGCTTGAATCTCGGCAACGCCGGCGCCTTGGGCACCGGCGCTTTGAATCTGTCGGGCCTGGGCGGCAACTTGAGCGTCAGCTTGCCTGGTTTGAATCTGAGCAACGCGATCAACCTCGGCGGCGGCGCGTCGCTGGGCATCGGCGGCGCCAACGATCTGTCGCTGTCCGGGATCATCGGCGGCACCGGCGGTTTGAACTTCGGCGGCACCGGCACCTTGAGCCTCAACGGCGCTAATACTTTCGGCGGCGGGTTCGGCCTGAGCGGTGGCGGCGGCTTGAACCTCGGCAATGCCGGCGCGCTCGGCACCGGCGCGTTGAGCGTGTCGGGTCTGGGCGGCAACCTCAGCGTCGGCTTGCCCGGTTTGAATCTCGGCAATGCGATCAATCTCGGCGCGGGCGCGTCGCTGGGCATCGGCGGCGCGAACAGCCTGTCGCTGTCCGGGATCATCGACGGCGGCGGCGGTCTGAACTTCGGCGGCACCGGCACCTTGAGCCTCAACGGCGCCAACACCTTCGGTGGTGGCTTGGGCCTGAGCGGCGGCGGCACGGTGAATCTCGGCAACGCCGGCGCACTCGGTACGGGCGCGCTGAATTTGTCGGGCCTGGGCGGAAATCTCAGCGTCGGCTTGCCCGGTCTTAATCTGAGCAACGCGATCAACCTCGGCGGCAGCGCGGCGCTGGGCATCGGCGGCGCCAACGATCTGTCGCTGTCCGGGATCATCGGCGGCACCGGTGGTTTGAACTTCAGCGGCACCGGTGCGTTGAGCCTCAACGGCGCGAACACCTTCGGCGGCGGCCTCGGCCTGAGTGGCGGCGGCAGCTTGAATCTCGGCAACGCGGGCGCGCTCGGCACCGGTGCTTTGAATCTGTCGGGCCTGGGCGGCAACTTGAGCGTCAGCTTGCCCGGTCTGAACCTCGGCAACGCGATCAACCTCGGCGGCGGTGCGTCGCTCGGCCTCGGCGGCGCCAACGATCTGTCGCTGTCCGGAATCATCGGCGGCACCGGCGGCTTGAACCTCGGCGGCACCGGCGCGGTGAGTCTCAACGGCGCCAACACCTTCGGTGGCGGCGTGGCGCTGAGCGGTGGCGGCGGCTTGAACCTCGGCAATGCCGGCGCGCTGGGCACCGGCGCTTTGAACGTGTCGGGCCTGGGCGGCAACTTGAGTGCGAGCCTGCCTGGTCTGAACGTCGGCAACGCGATCAACCTCGGTGCGGGCGCGTCGCTCGGCATCGGCGGCGCCAACGATCTATCGCTGGGTGGAATCATCGGCGGCACCGGCGGTCTGAATCTCGGCGGCACCGGCACGGTGAGCCTCAACGGCGCCAACACCTTCGGCGGCGGCGTGGCGCTCAGCGGTGGCGGCGGCCTGAACCTCGGCAACGCCGGCGCGCTCGGCACCGGCGCGTTGAACGTGTCGGGTCTGGGCGGCAACCTCAGCGTCGGCTTGCCCGGTCTGAACCTCGGCAACGCGATCAACCTCGGCGCAGGCGCCTCGCTCGGCATCGGCGGCGGCAACGACCTGTCGCTGTCGGGCATCATCGACGGCGCGGGCGGCCTGAACTTCAACGGCACCGGCACCTTGAACCTCACCGGCGCCAACACCTTCGGCGGCGGCACCACGGTCCAGTCCGGCACGCTCGCGGTGAGCGGTTCGCTGCTGTCGCCGACTGTCGTCAACGCGGGCGCCACGCTCACCGGCACCGGCACCTTGGGCAACGTCACCCTCGACGGCGTGCTCAACGCGGGCAGCATCGGCGCGGCCGGCACCCTGACCATGGGCTCGTTGTTCCTGGGCAGCGGCGCGACGCTCAACTACGACCTCGGCGTCGCCGGCGGCGTCAACGACCGGGTCGTCGTCAACGGCAACCTCACCCTCGACGGCACCCTCAACGTCAACAACCTCGGCGGATTCGGGCCGGGCGTCTATCAGTTGATCGGCTACACCGGCACCCTGGACGATCGCGGACTGCTGCTCGGCTCGCTGCCGGGGCCGTTCACGCCGGACAGCGTGCAGGTGCAGACCGGCGTGTCGAACCAGATCAATCTTGCCGTCAACGCCGGCGCGGTCGTGCAATTCTGGGACGGCGCCAACTTGCTGCCCAACGGCAGCGTCGACGGCGGCGTGGGCGTGTGGACCGCTGCGCCCACACCCAACTGGACCAACGTCAACGGCACCGCCAACAGCGGCTGGGTGAACGGCGCCTTCGGCGTGTTCCAAGGCACGGCTGGTCTGGTGACCGTGGTCGGCCCGGTGGCGTTCGGCGGTTTGCAGTTCGCCTCCAACGGCTACGAGATCGCCGGCGGGCTCGGCGGTACGCTCACCACCGACAACGCCAGCACGATCATCCGCGTGGACGCCGGCATGACCGGAACCATTTCGGCGCAGATCTCCGGCACCGGCGGTTTGGTCAAGAACGATACCGGCACCCTGGTGTTGTCCGGCGCCAACAGCTTCGTCGGCGGCGTCGATCTCAACGCCGGCAACCTGGTGCTCGGCAATGCGGGCGCGCTGGGCACAGGCTCGCTGGATGTGCTGGGCAATGCGGGCCTCAGCGCCAGCGTGGCCGGCTTGAACCTCGGCAATGCGATCAACCTCAATGGCGGTGTCGCGCTCGACATCGGCGGTACTAACGGCCTGACCTTGTCGGGCATCGTCGGCGGCGCGGGCGGACTGAACTTCAGCGGCACCGGAACGCTTGCGCTCAATGGCGCCAACACGTTCGGCGGCGGCTTGGGCCTCAGCGGCGGCGGCAGCCTGAGCCTGGGCAACGCAGGCGCTTTGGGCACCGGCGCGTTGAATGTGTCGGGCCTGGGCGGCAACCTCAGCGCCGGTGTTGCCGGCCTGAACCTCGGTAACGCGATCAACCTCGGCACCGGTGCGGCGTTGGGTATTGCCGGCGCCAACGACTTGTCGCTGTCGGGGACGATCGGCGGCGCGGGCGGCTTGAACTTCGGCGGCACCGGCACGTTGAGCCTCAACGGCGCCAACACCTTCGGCGGCGGTTTGGGTCTGAGCGGCGGCGGCAATCTGAGCTTGGGCAACGCAGGCGCTTTGGGCACCGGCGCGTTGAATGTGTCGGGCCTGGGCGGCAACCTCAGCGCCGGCGTTTCCGGTCTGAACCTCGGCAACGCGATCAATCTCGGCGCCGGTGCGGCGCTCGGCATCGGCGGCGCCAACAATCTGTCGCTGTCCGGCGCCATCGACGGTGCGGGCGGTTTGAACTTCACCGGCACCGGCACGCTTGCGCTCAACGGCGCGAACACCTTCGGCGGCGGCATGGGCTTGAGCGGCGGCGGCAATCTGAGCCTCGGCAATGCCGGCGCGCTCGGTACCGGCGCACTCAACGTGTCGGGCTTGGCCGGCACTCTGAGTGCCGGCGTTTCCGGCTTGAACCTCGGCAATGCGATCAACCTCGGCGCCGGTGCGGCGCTGGGCATCGGCGGCGGCAACGATCTGGCGTTGTCGGGCGTGATCGGCGGCGTCGGCGGTTTGAACTTCGGCGGCACCGGCACGCTTGCGCTCAACGGCGCGAACACGTTCGGCGGCGGCCTGGGCTTGAGCGGCGGCGGCAACCTGAGCCTCGGCAATGCCGGTGCGCTCGGTACGGGCGCGCTCAACGTGTCGGGTTTGGGTGGCAACCTGAGCGCCGGCATTTCCGGTCTGAATCTCGGCAACGCGATCAACCTCGGCGCCGGCGCATCCCTGGGCATTGGCGGCGCCAACGATCTGTCGCTGTCGGGCATCGTCGGCGGCGCGGGCGGTTTGAACTTCGGCGGCACCGGCACGCTTGCGCTCAATGGTGCGAACACGTTCGGCGGCGGTCTCGGCTTGAGCGGCGGCGGCAACCTTAGCCTCGGCAATGCCGGCGCTTTGGGCACCGGCGCGTTGAACGTGTCGGGTCTGGGCGGCAACCTCAGCGCCGGTCTGCCGGGTTTGAACCTCGGCAACGCGATCAATCTCGGCGCCGGCGCGGCGCTGGGCATCGGCGGCGCCAACGATCTGTCGCTGTCGGGCGTCATCGACGGCGCAGGCGGCTTGAACTTCGGCGGCACCGGCACGCTTGCGCTCAACGGCGCGAACACCTTCGGCGGCGGTCTGGGCTTGAGCGGCGGCGGCAATCTCAGCTTCGGCAATGCCGGCGCGCTCGGCACCGGCGCATTGAACGTGTCGGGCTTGGGCGGCAGCTTGGCGACCAGCGTGTCCGGTCTGAACCTGGGCAACGCGATCAACCTCGGCGCCGGCGCATCGCTCGGTATCGGCGGCACCAACGATCTGTCGCTGTCGGGCGCCATCGACGGCGCAGGCGGCCTGAACTTCAGCGGCACCGGCACCTTGGGCCTCAACGGCGCCAATACCTTCGGAGGCGGCGTCGGCCTCAGCGGCGGCGGCAACTTGAGCCTCGGCAATGCCGGCGCGCTCGGCACCGGCGCATTGAATGTGTCGGGCTTGGGCGGCAACCTGGCGACCAGCGTGTCCGGCCTGAACCTGGGCAACGCGATCAACCTCGGCACCGGCGCATCGCTGGGCATCGGCGGCGGCAACGATCTGTCGCTGTCGGGCGCCATCGGCGGGGCAGGCGGCCTGGACTTCAACGGCACCGGCACGCTTGCGCTGAACGGCGCGAACAGCTTCGGCGGCGGTGTCGATCTGAGCGGCGGCGGCAATCTGAGTCTCGGCAATGCCGGTGCGCTGGGCACCGGCACGTTGAACGTGGTGGGTCTCGGCGGCGATCTGAGTGCCGGCGTGCCCGGTCTGAATGTCGGCAATGCGATCAACCTCGGCACCGGCGCATCGCTGGGCCTCGGTGGCGCCAACGATCTGTCGCTGTCGGGTGCCATCGGCGGCGCAGGCGGCCTGAGCGTCAACGGTCCGGGCGGCCTGACCCTCGGCGGCAACAACACCTTCGGCGGCGGCGTCGATTTGCTCGGCGGCACGCTGACCTTGGGCAGCAACACCGCGCTCGGCACCGGCGCGTTGGCGGTCGACGGCGCGGCGACCCTGGCTTCGTCCGCCGACGTGGCGCTGACCAACAACGTCGCGGTGAATGCCGATCTCACCTTCGGCGGCAGCGGCAACCTCGGACTCAATGGTCAGCTCAGCGGCACCGGCGGTCTTAATGTCGGCGGCACCGGCGCGTTGAGCCTGGGCGGCGACAACAGCGGCTTCAGCGGCGGCGTCGAACTGCGCACGGGCTCCACCGTCATCGCCAACAGCAATAGCGCCTTGGGCACCGGTGCAGTAACGGTGGCCGGCAATGCCAACCTGGGCTCGCTGAGCGGCGCCACCTTGGGCAATGCGTTCGCTTTGAACGGCGATCTCACGATCGCCAACGCCGCGCCGTTGTCGCTCACCGGCAACATCGGCGGCAACGGCGGTCTCGGCCTGCAAGGGCCGGCCGCGGTCACGCTCAGCGGCAACAACAGCTTCACCGGCGGCTTCGATCTGCTCGGCGGCAGCCTCAACGTCGGCAGCAACACCGCGCTGGGCACCGGCGCACTGCAAGTCGGCGGCAATGGCGGCTCGCTGCAGGCCAGCGTCGCCGGTTTGAATCTGGGCAACGCGATCGATGTGAGTCCCACGGCGGCGCTGACCCTCGGCGGGGCCAACCCGTTCACGCTCAGCGGCGCGGTCGGCGGCAGCGGCGACCTGGTCAAGGACGGCGCGGCCGCGGTGTCCCTGACCGGCGAAATGTCCGGCTTCACCGGCGATTTCGACCTGCGCGGCGGCAGCTTGAACGTCACCGACGGCGTCAACGCGGGTATCCGCAGCGCGGCCGGTACGACCGCGAACTTCGGCGCCTCCGACGACGTGCTGACCTTGTCGACGCCGGGCGCATTGGCCGGCACCGTCAACCTCGGCGCCGGCAACGACGTGTTCAACAGCACGCTGGGCGGATTGGCCAGCGTGACCGGCCTGGTCGACGGGCAGGGCGGCACGGATGTGTTGTCGCTGAGCGGCAGCGGGCAGGGCACGCTTCCCACCACCGCGCTGGCGGGCTTCGAGAACCTCAACCTGGTCGGTCCGGGAACCTTGTACCTGCCGAGCGGAACCACCGCCAATTTCCTCGCCGCCTCGATCGGCGACAACAGCGCAGGCAGCGGCACCTTCGTGGTCGACGGCACCTTCGCCGGCAACACCACGGTCGCGCCGGGCGGCAGCCTGGTCGGCGACGGCAGCATCGGCGGCGCTCTGGCGCTGGCAGGACGGTTGGCGCCCAGCGGCCTTCCCGGCGCGACCGGCGCCGCGGCCGGCACCAGCACGCCCGGCACGGCGTTGAACGTGGCGAGCTTCTCCAGCGCCCCGGGCTCCAGCGTGATCCTGCGTCAGAACGGCGCCGGCGTCAGCGACAGCGTGATCGTCGCCGGCAACGCAGCGCTCAACGGCGGTACCCTGGTGGCGTTGCCGCAAGCCGGCTCCTACGCCGACATCACCGATTACCGCATCGTCGACGCGCAGACCCTGAGCGGCCCCGGCTTCACCTCGGTCACCCAGAACGCGCTGCCGTTCCTGGCCGCCAGCTTGTTCACCCAAGGCAACGACGTGTTCCTGCGCCTTGAGGAAGCCAACCGCTTCAACGAGTTCCCGGGACTGCCCGCCAACCAGCAGGCCGTCGCCAACGCGTTGCAAGCCTTGGCCGACAGCGGCAACCCCGCCGTCGAGCAACTCGTGGCCGCGGCGCGCGGCGTCACCGCCGAGCAGGCCGTGCCGATGTTCGACACGCTGACCGGCGAAACCTACGGCTCCTTGCTCAGCGCCTCGCGTTACGGCGCCGAACGCCTGCAACGCAGCGTCGGCCAGCAACTCGACGTCGGCCGCACCGAGCGCGCCGATTCCGGCTTCACCGCCTGGGCCACCGCGTTCGGCGGAGATGCCGCGTTCGAAGGCAACGGCACCTTGGCCGACATCGACAACAACCTGTGGGGCGTGACCTTGGGTGCGGATGCGCCCTTGGGCGAAGGCTTCCGCCTCGGCGGTCACCTCGGCATGGCCAAGTCCGACTTCGACGTGCCGCGTCGCGGCGACCGCGTCGACGGCGACCAGTGGTACGTCGGCGCTCACTTCAGCTACGCCCCGCGCGCCGATGGCGGCGCCTGGGTGCAAGGCGCGGCTGGCTACGCCAAGCAAAACTTCGACGTCGACCGCGTGGTCAATGTCGGCGTGTACAACCGCCGGGCCCGAGGCGATGCCGATGCCGACGGCTGGTACGCGATGGCCGAAGCCGGCTGGCGTTTCGAAACCGCGAGCGCGAGCATCGAACCCTTGGTCGGCATCTATCACAGCCGCCTGAGCATGGACGACGTGATCGAAACCGGCGCCGGCGAAGCCAACCTGCGGGTGGAGGGCGAGGACTACGACACCACCACGGTCGGCGCGGGCGTGCGCTTCGTCGGCAAGGCAGGGCGCCTGCGTCCGACCTTGGACATCCGCTACCTGCACGACCTGAGCAACGACGCGCCGCGCACCCAGAACCACTTCGCCGCGGCGCAAGTGCCCGGGTTCGCGATCACCGGCTTCTCGCCGGACCGCAACCGCGTCAACGCCGGCGCGGGCCTCACGTATGCGTTCACGCCCGCCACGACCGGTTTCGTGGAATACCGCGCCGACTTGAGCAGCGACGACCAGGCCCACTCGGTTCAGGCCGGCGTGCGGGTCACCTTCGGCGGAACCACGCAGATGGTCGCGGCATCCGCCGCGCCGTGGGCGCCGGCTCCGGCCGATAGCGCGACTGCGACTGCGGTGCCGGCACCGGCGACTGCTGCGGCCGCGGCCGCTGCTTCCTCCGGAAGCAGCACTTCGGCCGCGGTGCCGGTGGCCGCTGCGGCAGCCATCGCACCAGTGGCAGCGGCTGCAGCCAAACCGAGCGCTCCTGCGTCCAGTGGCGGCGGCGGAATGTGCAAGGCGCCGTCGCGCGGGCAAGCGATGCTCGACGACTGCTCGCGTTACTCCACCGTCCGCGGAGATTCGGTGACCGGTATCGCCAGCCGCATGAAGGAAGGCGTTCTGGAGCAACGCATGGTCGCGCTGTATCGCGGCAACACCGAGGCCTTCAACGGCCACAACATGAACCGGTTGAAGGCGAATTCCGACATCGGCATTCCTTGCGCGGATGCGGTCAACAACATTCCGGTGTCGGAGGCCAAGCAGGTCGTGGGACAGCATGCCAGGAGCCATATCGAACGGCATGGGCCGTTCAAGGCCGGTACCGCGGTTGCGGCGTCGGATCCGCCTATGCAGTGTGGCGAATGAATGGCGGTGTCTAGCGCGATGTGCGCGATTCGGTTTTGAATCAGTTTTTTTGAAGAATCGTTCTGGAGATCGAAAACGCCGGCCGAGTGCCGGCGTTTTCGTTATGCTCTGATCAACGATGCCCGAGTCGTTGGACGGTTCGGCGCTACCTGGCCTGTGGTTCGCATCCGAGGGGCGCGCCTGCGTGTTAGACGACTAAGTGCGTGTGTTGTATAGCCTCTAATCGATCATGAACTCCCCAATCTAGTAGCGCACTTGGTGCTGCTTAGATCTAGCGCGAGAAAGTTCTGGCTATGGACAAAGAACAACTCTTGGGCACCATTGCCATGTCGCTCGCCGCGGTCAGGACGCCGCACTACTACGAAGATGAGCGAGGCTTCCAGGGCGAGTTCTATGCTCAACTGCATCGCCAGTTGCAAGACGTTATATTGCCGGAAGGCGCAATACTGCGAGAGGAGTATCAGAAAAGGCTGCTCCAGCATGGACTGAAAATCCGTCCAGACATCATCCTGCATGAACCTTTCAATCCCGATCGACATCATGGCCGCGATGACGGGAATCATGCGGTGATGGAACTAAAGAGGCGCGCCAAGCGACGCGATGCTATTGACGCGTTCAAGAATTTAATCTCGATGATCGACACGCTGAGATACCCACTCGGGGTGTTCATAAACATCGATTCTTTGACAACTTGGGCCGAGCTAGTGCCTGAGGACTATCGCTCTCGCATTACCTGTTTGGCGGTCTCTCTTGGGAAAAACGGTGTGCCTCAGGTGGTCCGCGCCTAAGGCGCCGAGTCTGCAGTGTCGGAGCAAATTCCTGGCGTTGCGGAGCCGCAATAGTCTTCGGGTGGGTGTCATACTGATCCGGCAACTTACCTTGGCCCCACGCGCCTGCTACTGGCGTGCGCATCGAGTTTTCTCTGGATGACGATTCTCAAAGAACAACACGAAGCTTTTGCCCAGTTCTTTACGGCACCCACCCGAGAGGCATTGCGAGAGTTGCTTCGCCGCAACATCGGCGAGACCGACTACCTGGACTTCAAAGCGGATTGGCCAGTGCTACCCAAACTCGCCCGCCATATCCTCGCCTTGGCGAATTCTGGCGGCGGCGCGCTTGTTGTCGGCGTATCGCAACAGGCCGACGGGAGCCTCGTTCCGACTGGCTTGCCGAGCATCAAGGACAAGGCACAGCTGATCCCGCCGCTCAGCGGCTACATGCCCAAGCCGCTGGAGTACCAAATTCTCGACTTTGCCTTCGGCGCGGCCGAGTACGAGGCCTTGGTGGGCAAGTCGTTCCAAGTGTTGCTCGTGGAAGACAATCCCAAACTCTTGCCATTCCTGGCCCTAAAGGAAGGGGAGGGCCTGCGGACAAGTGTGATCTACGTGCGCGATGGTACGACGTCCACCGAAGCCGGCCACGTGCAGTTGCAAGCGGTGCTAAATCGCCGCATCGAGTCAGGCTACTCCAGCCAGCCTAGCCTCGACCTGGACAAGCATCTGGCCCAGTTGCGTGTTCTGGATGAATGGAGGGAGGCGAATGACAGTTGGATGAGCCGATTCATTCGTGACGAGCAAAGTCGCTTCGATGACACCCAGTCGAACGATCTCAAAGAATTCGTCGAAGAGGCGTACCACGCGAAGAAGCAGGCCATTTGGCGATGGCTGGACTTGTGAGGCGTGCTCAATACTGTGTTCATGCAGCAAGCGGCACGAGAATATAGAACATAATACACATTATGCGAAGTGACCTAGTGTCGCGGCTGGTGCGTTTCCTGTGTGTTTTCCTGGGCTTACGTTCACAGACAGGAGGTCACCGTGACTACTCGCCCGCCTTGCTGGCCCGCTAACAGCCCTTGCCCCAACAGCTGCGCAGCCGCCATGCAGACCCAGGAAACCAAGAACCATTTCAACCTCAACGGGCCGTGGATCGGCTGGCGTGTGCGTGGTCGCGATCTGGTGTCGCCCGAAGGCGAACGCGTCAATCCAGAGCGTCTACGCGGGCTCCTATGGCGCGACGAAAACAACGGCCGTGTTGCCGCGGCCAGGAGCAGGAAAGCGGCCGCGGAAGCAGCCAGAGAGCGGCAGCCGGTGAAGGTCGTGGTGGTCAGCCTGGGCGAGTACCGAGCAAATGGCCTGGCTGTCGGTTAGGCCAGGTCACGCGATCGGCGATCGCCGGAAACGCCCGTCACAGTTAGCTTTCCGCGATGCGTTCAAAACGAAGGCCCCCAGATCGGGGGCCTTTTTCATGGATCCGCGAAAGCGGTTTTCAGGGGGCGGGATCGGCCTTCGCGCCGACGCCGATGTCGCCGTAACCGCTCACCTGCTGACCTGCCAGGACAGCGCCGTAAGAGGCGTTCTGCGTAGGGGGCGAGCCCCCTACACCCCCGGTCGCTGCGGCGTCCTGGTGCGCGAGCCTGGGCGCTTCCTGAGAGAGTTGCCGATACGGGTTGTAGACGGGGCCATCGCGTGCGATGCGCCGGCATTCGCCCTGGCTGATGTCGTAGCGCGTGCCCTGCTCCGTCAGGCATGTGCAGCTGGCCTCGACGTGATCGCCAGCCGCGTCGGCGCCGGCCTCGGTGGACATGCAGAGCAGTTGCGGGTCAGCCGTCGCAGGACGTTGATCGTAGACGGGCGCGGTCCACGGCATCGTGGCGAAGCGCGGCAGATGCGCCTTGGCGTAGTCGGTGGCGGTGGCGAACTTGGGATCGAGCGCCCCGCCCGCGCCCACGCGCTCACCGCGCGAAGTCGCGGGCGGCGCACTCGCTGATGTGGCGGTATTGGCTGCGGAATTCTCGGAGGTGTACTGCGCAATCTTCTTGTCGTAACCGTGCTTGAGGTAATAGGCGAGACCACCGAGCACCAGCAGCAGAACGACGATCCACTGCAGCCACTTCGGCACATGCAGCCTACTGGTATCAAGCTCGGTGCTCTTGTAGTACTTGAAGACGTGGTTCGGCCGAATCCAGTCGGTGGCGTCGGAGCACATCGCCTTGACGTTGCCCTGGTACGAGTTCCAGCGCAGGCGCTTGCTGTACTTGCCGAACTTCTTCTTGATATGAATGTGTTCGTCGTAGAGACCACGAAGAAACGGATCGATCTGCAAGCCCTGCTGCGCAACCAGGATGAAGTCGTATGCGTTGTGGCGATGGCGGGCCATTTCGTCTACATGCGCAGGCACAGCGGATGCAGGGTTGCGATTCGGGAACGTGCTGTAGCACTCATCGATGAAGATCACCGAGCCGTGCGGCACTTCGTTGTGCCAGTTCTTGGGATTCTCGATCCGATGAAAACCCGTAGCCTCGTAGTCGAGACCAGGGATGCCATGTGCGTAAACCTCACGCCCCTTCTTCTTGAAATCCAACGCGAGCAGTAGGCCGTAAGCGCTCTTTCCGTGTCCGGGCTGGCCGGTGATCAAGGTCATCATGACATCACCCCAGTTTCGCAAGCATGGCTTTCTGCGTGGCCTTCGCGGCCATGGCAGAGAGGATGAGCGTGATTGCGATGTCGATCTTGAGCGCGCCGAAGTACGCGAAGAACAGCGGCGGCAACGTCATCACCTTGGTATGAATGATCTGGATCAGAGCGGGCAATGCGACCTCTTTCACCGCCATGCCGATGCCGAGCGCGAGCAAGATGCGGCCGACGATGCCGGGCAAGTAAGTACGAAGTGCGTTGAGCAACGCGGAGACGAGCGCTCCGATAATCAAGGGCATGGTCAAGGCCTCGCAAGAATGTAGATGGCGCTGATGAGCGCGAAGATGTTGATCACCAAAGCAGCCCAGTTGATGAAGCTGCACCAGAACGGCGGTGGCGATGCAACAACCTGGAAGAAGCCAGAAGAAATCGAACCGCCACCGGAGGCGGGAAACCCGGGGCACGTGCCGCCACCACCGACAAAGCCGGTGCTGTTGAGCGTAGAACCGTCGATGCGTTCGCTGGGCGCCCAGACGTTGGTATCGCCAGGCGCACTACCCTGCCCCGGGTCTTGCGTCATACCTGTGGGCTTCGTCCACTCGGGCTGGCCAGGGTTGCCACCGACACCGCCGTTGCCAGCCATATGCTGCAGCACGCACGCGGTGCGCCACTGCTGGTACAGCTGCGCGGTTTCTACCGCGTCGCATTTCTCCCCGGTGCACACCGGAGCGATACCGCAACCACCGTCAGTCACGGTGCGGTTCTTGCGCGTGTTGCAGTCAATGCGCCATTGAATGCGAGCCTGACCGCAGAGGATGTTATCGCCGCTGCACTTCGGCGGCGTCTTGCAATCGTCACCACCGGAGAACTTGCCGGAATCTTCGCCGTCATCAGGATCACCATCGCCATCACCATCAGGCTTGCAGGTGCCGTCCTTGCCCTTGGCTTGACCCGAAGGACACGATTCATCAACGCACGAACCGTCAGGCCCTTTGACTTGCGCAGCAGGACATGAACCGTCCGGCGTGCACTTCCCCGCGGCCATGTGTTGACCGGTGGGGCAGTCACCTTTGTTCGCGCACTTGCCATCGGGCAACCGCTTCTGACCCGCAGCGCATTCCTTGGGCGGATCGTCGGGCTTCTCGGGCTTGCGAGGCGGATCATCCGCAGAGCAAACAGATGAGGTAACGGCCGCCTTATAGAAACAATTGTTGCCGATGTGCTCAGCGGGACCAGCGTCAATCTGGATGCAGTCGTAAGGTTTCTGAGCCACGTTGTAGCGGCAACCTTCATGGCACTCAGTAGCGCTCCAATCGGCTTGATTCAAATTGATACGAACACGCGCGTTAGAATCGTCACGGTCCTCACACTTGGCACCCTCTGGCCAAACGCGCTGTTTACGAAACAGTGAGCCAGCCGTTGGATCACAAGCAGGAAGCTGATGCCCGTATTCAAGGCGCGTTTCGCCACGAAAGATCAAGCAGACATTCGGATTGCTGACGCCACTTGCAATCGCATGAGCGCGAACGGACGCCCTCGCAGCCATGTCGGCTTTTCCTTCATCAGCGCAGAGCGAAACCTCATCCCAACTCTCGCAGCGCGAGTAATCGGCAGCGTGTGCTGAGGGAAAAATGCTCGCAAGGAGCAGCAACGCGCCCGCGAGAAGAATCGTTATCGAGCGCGTTGCAGCGTCCATATCAGCCCTCAAACATGAGCCAAACCGAGGGGAGAATCGCGAGCATTACGTAGTAGCCGGAGTAGTCCATAAACGAACAAGGGGCGGTTGCCCGCCCCTTCCCTTCGTTGGTTAACCGTTCGCCGCCTTACGGCCGGAGCGGATGAACAAGATCACGCCGGCGATGCCGAGCACGACCAGACCGATCGCGGTCAATTCGGCCTTGTCCACGCCGGCCGACACAGCTTCGGCAGCGGGGCCAGCGGTAGCTGCGGCAGCGAACAACGCGGCGGTGGTGCCGGCGACGGCTTGCTTGGTGCGGAGAGCGAGATTGCGCATTGGTAGAACTCCTAGAAGGTAGTGACACGGCGCGCCTGCTTGATGTAGAAACCGATGGCCCACGTTCCGATGATCACCACCGAAATCAGAAAGCCTTCGGCCGCGTCGAGCGCAGGCAGAAAACCCGACGCTTGAACAGGGCCATAGAACGGAGCGACACACTCACCGGTTGAGGCGTTGAAGTCGGTCGCCTTGCAGTACTGCGTAAGCAGTTGGGGTGTGGTCTCGGGCATGGCTCAGCTCGCTTCGCGAGCCGCCCGCCGCAAGCGACGGTCGGCCCGCGTGTGGATTACTTGGGGGTGGGCTTGGAGGAACCGCCGAGAGGCAACAGACGAAGCCCCTTGATCTTGAGATTGCCCATGTCGTCGCGAGTGAAGCTTCGCGGATCGATGGTGTACTGGCCGGGCGGGTATTCGTGGCCCTGCTCCACGTTGACCTTGATCGGCAGCGGATAGTCGCCACCGTTGAAGATGGCGCAACCCTGCTCGCCGTAGTGCTTGTTGTTGTACGGGCGCAGACGATCCAACTGCGTCGAACGAACTTCGATGATGATTTCGTTAGCCATGACTGATTGCCTCACAAAGGACAAGTGCCCCGCCGATGAAAACGACTCTGTACGGACTGGCGAGGAATTCGCCCGTAGGTCGGTTGACGTAGCCGCCCCTGATGCGGCCTACGTCCGTGATTTGGTTCCAGACCTCGCGCAACCAGCGAGGCAACTTCCACCAGCGCAGTTCGATGCGCGCGGTTTTCGAGAGACCACCGTTGCCACTCAGGCGTGCACCTTTGGGCAACGTGCGCAGGTCGTAGTCGTCACCCTTGCTTGCGTACTTCGCCAGATAGCCAACGGCGTTGCGCGCCCACTCAATGCGAGTGAGGCCATGCTTCCACCAACCCTGTTTGTCCGGCTTCGGAAGCGAACGCCCTTTCGGCAACCAGACCAACACGTGATAGTGCGGACGCCCGCGCTTCGTCAGTTCCAAGACCCACGTGTATCGCGCGGTAAAGCCGCAGCGCGCCGCGTACTTGCGAATGCAATCGAGCAGCTGCGCAACCTGTTTGGCGACCCAGCGCTCATCGTCGCGGTACGTGAGCGTGAGCATTGCCCAGCGACCGCGAAAGCCGCCACGCTGTCCTTCTTCAACGAGCAAGCGCGCCGACGTGATGACGTTCTGTTTCATCTTTCGAAGACGCTTCTCGCGCTGCTCCGCAGCAGTGATGATCTTCTTTTGCTGGAACAAGCCCGTCTGACTTGTTCCAGTATTGACAAGCCCAGGGATCGCGCCTGCGGCGCTCACCCGGCAAGAGCCGTGCGCATCGGCAGTGCGACGCGCAGCAGCGAGAAGAAGGGATTCGCGATCAGTCATCGCTGCGTGCCTGCTGCAACAACTGGCGACGACGCTGACGACGGCGGCGGCGATTCGCACGCCATGTGTAATAGATATCACCGAGGAAGTCGGCGAAGGATCGCGTCAGCAGCGCGAGAACCGCGCTCGATAGCATTGCGAAGCGGAAGACGGCGGCGAGTTGCTCGCCCACTTGCGGATCAGACATTGCGATTGCCCTCCTTGGCGATACGCACGGTGCGAGCATCGCGCTTGGAGGTCTCGGAGATCGCGACGCGTTCGCACGCCAGATAGGTGTCGAGCCAGAAAGAGCGAACTGCGCGTTCGTCAGCGGTCGTTACAAGGTCGAGTTGCTCGCCGCGCAAGTAGCGCGAAGCGGTGGCGCTGGCCTGCTCGTAGCGTTCCCAAGCGGCGTCTGACAGCGCGGTGCTGATGTGGTCCATGCCCTACCCCCGTAGAGGCGGGGACGGCCACCCGGTGGACCTAAGGGGGGGCCGGGCACCGTCCCCGCCGGTTACCCATCCGTCTCCATCGCGGAGACATCGAGGGCATGTATATTCCCCGGAGACATCAACTGTCAACTGGGCGGAGACATGAGCGCGACCTTGAAGCTGCTTGAAAAGTACCGGGCTGCCGGTTCGATCCCGTCAGACAACGCTGCGGCTATTGCGTTAGGAATTCATCGCGCAACCGTAAGTGGCTGGCGTAAGCAAGGAAAACAAGCGGAACCGCATGTGATCGCAGCAATGGCGAAAGCGATTGGGCAGGAACCAGGCGGGTGGCTCGCCCTGATCGAATCCGAGCGTGCACGATCAAGCGAAGACAAGAAGGTTTGGGCCGCGTTGGCGCGCCAGCTTGGGGCGGCGGCGGCGGTAGTGCTGATGCTGTCGAGCGTCGCCCTTCCGTCGACGGCGAATGCTAGCCAGGGATTCGACCAGCTACACATTATGCGAAGTAATGGGTCGTAGCGCCTGGTCGCGTCTGGTGCGTTTCCTGCGTGTTTTCCTGGGCTTACGCTCACAGACACGGGGTCGCCGACTGGCATTCGCCTAACGCCGGAGCGGCGTCGCGCGAGCACAGCGAGCTAGGCTCGCTTGAACACTGCCGTGAAGGCTGCCAGAGAACCGTCGTAACCAATCACTTGCTGACCTGCAAGGACAGCACCCTGAGAGGCCGATCGTGATCAAGTCGTCATTCGTTGGTAACCGAAGCTCGGCACCTGCGGCGAGCTGGCTAATTAACATTTAGCCAGAGCCTGATCTTTGACCGGATGACGCAACGCATAGCCGCTGATGCGACTACTTCGTCTGAATGCCGTTCGCGACGGCCGGATGCTCGAGCCATTCCAAGTCGGCCCCCCACATGCCAGTGCGCGCAAGCAGCGCATCCCTCGCCTGCACCCGACAGTCGTCGGCAATTGATCCGACCTTGAACAGCCGATGCACTTGCAGCTCCATCTCCACGTCGCCCAGTTGCCGTGCTCGCCTGTGAAGCTTCGTCGCGATCGCGATTGCATGCGGCAACTTGCCTTGTTCACGTGCAGCGAAGGCCTCGATAAGGTCGAGGCGGCTGATCATTGACCACGCATCGTCTGGAACCAACTTGCGCGCTTCCGCAGCGTGAGTTCGGCTGTCCGTCCAATTCCTGCGGGTCGCGGCAATTTCCGCTTGACCGACACGTACCATTGCGATCAGCGTGTCATACCCGCTTGTGCGAATCTCCGACAGCAACTGCGTATGGATTTGCTCCGCCCTTTGTATCTTGCCTAGACGAATGGCCAAGTCGGCCGCCTGAATTCGGTGCTTCCACTCCTTAAGGTTATGGGCGTCAGCCGACTCGAATAGTGCGCCCGCACGCACGCGGTCGCCGGCTAGCCATTCGGCGCGGCTCTCGCCGAGCAGCGCGACGGATGGCGAGTTGCGATAACTCACATGCGCGCAGCGACCGAAGCTCCTACGCGAGTCCGATAACTTCCCGATAGAAATGAGAATGTTCCCACGAGTGCATTGCAAACTGGCCAGCAGCCCAGAATCCTCTTGTTGCGTCGAAGAAAGTTGCGAATTTTCCACGTCATCGAGCGCTTCAATAGCGCGTGCATACTCGCCTAGGGTAGTCGCCAGGAGTGCCACGGACTCCGCATATCTATGGCGCATGCCCGTTCGCAGATCGCCCCTGCGCAAACTCTTGGCGCGAGATTTCGCATCGTCGAATCGTGCCGACAGAACATCCTCTTCAAACAGAAGCGCCGATATCTGCCTTGCCGAGTTTATATCGCCGGACTCGCGCGCAATGGCGTAGGCCTGCTCATACCGCGACCGGGACGATAAGGCTGAATTGTCACCAGTAGGCCGTCCAGCAGCTGCGACAAGGGCAATAACTTCCAGTCGCCGGTATCCACCTGCGCGCGCGCGCGCTAGTAGCGCCTTCATGGTGGGGTCGAACTCGTCGCCCGTTAGTCCGCTCACTTTGGCCAGAAAACGGGCATACAACGCTTTTGTCGAGTTGCCGGCCTGGTCGTAGAGCGTCGCCGCCTGCTCATATGCAGCGGGCACTCCCCTTTGGGGGTACTGCATATGGTCGGCCAACGCCAGCGACAACAGTGCGTCCGCCCGCTCCAAGGTCCAGTTCGACCCGAGCGTGCCTATGAATTTTTCCGATGCGGCAGCCACAGCACGCATGCGCTCGGGATCCCCAAGCAATCTATAAGCGTCGGCGCGCCACTGGTCCCGGGTGATCCTGGTGCTCGCAGATTCAGATCCAGTAGGCATGCTGCCCAGTACAGACAATGCTTGCCTGGGCTGTCCGGCGGCGAGCAGAAGGCGCGCGTGTTCCAGCTGATAGGCAGACTTTTCCGGATGCTTCGCGGCCATGGTCGAGTACGCGGCTAGCGCATCCTTCTCGGCAAGTTGATCCGCGGCAAGACGCTGCGCCCGCAACTGTTCGGCGACTCCCAATGGAACAGGCGTCAATAGCTTTGACGCCATCTCGATCTGTTCCTTTGCCGCTGTTGCGTTATAGAGATTGATCTGCGCGCTTGCCAGCTGCAGGCGCATAAGGCCGAAACGAGGCGCCAGGTCCACGACATTCTTGCCGATCTCAGCTACTGCAATGAAATCTTTCCGACGATGGGCATCGGCTGCCAGTTGATACCGCCTGGCCGCATCCGCACTCACTTCCAACGTCGGCCAAGGATTCTCGTGCTGAGGCATCAGCCTGGCGACAAGTTGCCGTGACAAGGAGTCCACAAGCTTCGCCACGTCGACCTGAGCGCCCTGCGCCTCGAAACGCTCTTCCTTGCCGTCTCTCAACAGGCGCGCATGAACAGTAATTTTATTCGCATCGTTTGGTGCCGACGACGACGACACGAAGACGATATCTACGGATCTAGTGCCTGCTAGAGCCGCCAAGTCGGCTTCAGTCAATAGATTCACTTCCGGCAGGCTATCCAACTTCCAGCACAGCCATTGCTCAAGCAAAGTAGCCGCCCACTGCGGCGACCCCCCTGCCCCCTGAATCGCCACTACCGCCACGGTACGCTTCGAGTCGCTCGCCGCCAACCGCCATGGCCGTACAATCAACGCGGCCGTCACGCAAGCGATCAGCATCACGGCTGCGATCGCCAGGACGCGGTGTTTGCGCCGCTTAGGCAAGTCCTCGATGGCAAGAGATCCGGCTTTTAGCTCCGAGTGACCCGGTGTCGGGGAAACATCCGCGACCTGATACGCAACGGCCGCCTCTATTTCGTTCGAGATCGCGTCGCTATTGGATGCATCGGCAGCAATAGTTCGCCCACTTATGGGTGCGGCGTTGCCCGCCTCGGACTGGATACTGACTACGCCCGGACGCGATCCCGACATTGGCGGCTGATCGAACCACCACAGCGGCCCCGGCGGTTCGAATACATAGCCCCCCTTGGCTACGGTACGTATCCAAAGCTTGCGTTTCTCGCCCAATGCCTTTCGCAGCAAGGACACGTTTTGGGAGAGATTGGTATCTTCAACGATCGTACCCGCCCAGAGCCGATTGAACAGTTCGTTTCGGGTATGAAGTTTGTGAGGTTCGGCCAGGAACAGTATTAGCAGATCGAAGATTCGCTGAGGCAATTCGATATTCCTGTCGGCATCGATCACTCGGCGAAATCGCAGATCGACGATCAAGTCGTCCATCTGCAGGTACACGGTTTCCACGGGCCAGGGTGTCATCATCGTACTCACCTATGCTCAGGCGCCGTATCGAGCCTGACTCGATCAAAGCGCCATCTATCTGGACAATCGTCAGCTCACAGAAACCCTGAATTTCGTGAACAATCATGCGCCTGCAGTTTTTCTTGTACAAGCATTCGCCGCCCTCTCCCTCAGGATCCGTTAGCTCCGGACACAGCCATCCCCAGGCGTACAAGCCCGCGATCTCTACACCGGAAATTCTTGCAAGCCCGACACGCGGTCGTAGGAAGCCGATCATTCCCGTTCGCGCCGATCATTTCGGAGTTACGAACATGAGGGATCGTGTACACGAATGAGCTTCTGCTCGAACGGTCTGAGGACCCGCCCCGGGGTACGCACCATGTCGAACCTGTCTACAACCATCGCCTGCCAGTTCAGAGCAGACGGTGAAAGCGCTTGGATCGGCCGGAGCGGCCGGCAGCCGAACGGACACTCGCAGGCGATCTCATCGCTGCACCATTCGCGAATTCATACCTGAGGTTCGCTTTGCGCTCTTAACGCCCAATCCACTCATCCGGGAAAACAGTTCAAAATGGATTCTGCTCGAGATCGGTGCGTGGCGACTCATCGAGTTGATTCGGGAAGGCCGAGACGAGACGCTGACTAGTATCGAATGTGTTCTTGGCTGGCCGCCTTCGCTCCAACGAAGAATGAGTGCAGACACCTTTGAATGCCATTTAATGCAAGCAAGTCCAGTCATGCACAGCGGCGCCGCGAGAAACTTGCTAAGCGCCTGACCAGAGAGCGCCCATTGCGCCACTTGATGTTAACTATCCTCCAGCGTCCATGCTGCCGAACTAGAACTACCGTTTCGGTCCAGCTCTCGTCTCGATTCTTCAGTTGAACTGAGACGAGGGAAACTTCGCCCAGAATCGCAGCCTTCGCAGACTCTAGCGAATCGGCAGGGGTAGCGCCTTTTGTGAATATGTCGTAGGCCAAAGTGTCAGACTTGATGTCTGCAGGGGCAGCGCCCCAGCAAGATTTCTCG
The DNA here is from genome assembly GCF_036961695.1 of Pseudomonas sp. CGJS7. Taxonomy (NCBI): domain Bacteria; kingdom Pseudomonadati; phylum Pseudomonadota; class Gammaproteobacteria; order Pseudomonadales; family Pseudomonadaceae; genus Pseudomonas; species Pseudomonas sp. CGJS7. Next base: position 84,702 of record NZ_JBAMDI010000032.1, read on the forward strand.
AACGCATCCATCGCCTTGAGTGCGGCGAACAACTCGTCGCCAAGCTGCACATGCGCCAGTGCCGGCACTCGTTCGAAACGCTCGGGTTTTTCGCGGACTAGGATCTGGCTGTAGAAAGCTTTCACTACATCCTCCGGGCCGGTCACATAGGCGCACGTACTCGCGGCAGAAAAGAGCAGCGCAGTCGTGATCCAAAGCCTCGTGCGAAAAGCCCGCTTCCCCAAGTTTCGTGTTAGCCGATCAGTAGAGGTTGCGATTCGCATGTACTTGACCATTTGGTGTCGATAGACGCCGCGTTCGATCTTGGCTGGCATCATCTACGGCGGCAGATTTTTATGGATGAGCTTGGCATCGTTGCCCGCATAAACCCTCGCAGCTTGACAGGAGGTACCCACCGAGCTGATCGGCTATTGGGACCTGTTGATGTGGGATCTCGTCGCGTCATTGAGTCGCGAACAATAGCGATAATGCTGAGAGATGCCTTGGGCTCTTGATCGATGACGATGTTGTATAGACTGCCATCGGGGTCCAGGTGAGCGCGCCCTGGAGCAACCACGCCGATTTCAGCCTTGTTCCGCGTGGCGCATGTTTTTTTTGCTTTGGCAGGCGCAGGTAAAGATAAGCATAGAAGAACTGAGGCGGCGACGATGATGGTTCTCACTCATGACAGTTCTGGTGACCGAGTGGCCAGCAGCGCATGGCGATTTCGCGCTCGAATTCATCGTTGGCCACGACGCCAGTTCCTGCATGGCCGCGCTTGCGTCGCCATCGATTGTTAGATCGATATCGTTCGACACGCTCGCGCAGGCGCATCGCCATTGTGCTATCCAATCCGATGGCGCGTTCAACCGAAATCCAGTGTTCATCTTCAACCCAGCGCAGAAAGCGCACATAGATCGCCCGCCAGGAGCCGAATGAACTGGGAATGCTCGTCCACGGCGCGTTGTTTGCAACCACCCATAAGACTGCTTCGATGAATGCGCGGTAGTTGCCGGTGCTATTGAGAATGCGAATTCTGTAATGCCTGGGAAGATGAGCGGCGATAACGTTCCATTGCTCGTCTGCAAGTTGGAATGGACGTGGTTCGTCCGTGGTTATAGCCATGATCAATGCTCCTGATGTTGCGGTTTCGCCCGCCCGAGGCATCTCGGGCGGGCGTTGAGGTCGAAATGGCGCTGTCGTCGCAGACTGATAGATGCACTGATCAATCCGTTCTGCCACGACAGGCGCGTCGATAGGCTAAGTTCCGTACCGGATCAGTCGCCGAACACGCCGCTCACACCGACGTAAGCGCCGACGCCATCGCGGTTGCTCGATGCACCGCCTTCCAGGCTCCAACGTCCATCGTCGGAGGTGCGGCGCAAGCTGACGCCGAACGCGGCCTCGCTCTTGTACGCGCCGAAACCGGCGTAGTACGTCGTGCGGCCCGCCACATAGGGCGCGGGCTTGATCGCGATCGCGGTGGCGATGCCCGAGTGCATGTCGCGCTCCACCCGGCGCACATCGCCGCTGAGCTTCCACACATCGTTGCGCGCCGCGGTCACCTGGCCATCGGTGTAGCTGTTGGCCTGGACCACCGCGTCGGCGACGCCGGATTGCAACTGACCAACATTGACCGCGTCGGTCGGTGCGGTACCTGCTGCGACGTTGTGCAGTGTGGTCTGACCCGTGCCGTTCGGATTGAAGGTCAAGCTGTTGGTGTTGGCGCTGCCGTCGGGGTTCTTGTCGTACTGCGTTCCCCCATTGGTATAGCCCTTCAACTGAGCGACGTTGACCGCGTCGGTGTCGGCGGTTCCCACGGCGACGTTGGTCACTCGGCGTTGGTTGCCCGCGTTGCCGACCGACACCGTGTTGGCCTGATCCGCCACCGAGCCGTTGCCCAGCGCGACCGCGTTGTTGGCCGAAGCGTTGGCACCGTTGCCGAGCGCGGTGCTGCCGGTGCCCGAGGCCGATGCGCCAGCGCCGCCCGCGGCTGCGTTGGTGCCGGTCGCGGTCGGCGCGGCGGTGTTGTCCTGACTGACCTGGAACAAACCCGCCGAACCGTTCTTGACGCTGTTGACGTCGCCTTCGACCGTGGTGATGCGGTTGTCGTACTGGGCGACGTTGCCGGCGACCTGATTGACGCGCACATCGGTGTAGCTGTTGGCCTGGGTCACCGCCTGATCGACCGCCTGATTCACACCGGTCTGCAACTGCGCCACGTTGACCGCATCGTCGCCGGCCGAACCGGCGGCGACACCGCCGATGGTGCGACCGCCGACCTGCACTTGGCCGGTCGAGCTGCTGCTGCCGACGAAGGCCGCGTTGTAACCGCTCTGCGCACCGACCGTGGTCGCCGAACCGGAACCGATCGCCACCGAGTTGGCGTGACCGGCGACCGAATCGCGGCCCAGCGCCACGGCGTTCTCGGCCGAGGCGGTGGCGTTGTAGCCCACCGCGCTGGAACCCACGCCCTGGGCGTGCGCATCGGCTTCGGCCAGACCGGTTTCGTTGCTGCGCGCATAACGCAGGCCGCGACCGTTCTGAGCGACATAGGCCGCGTCGTTCTGGCCGGCGACGGCGTACAACTGCGCGCCGTTGACCGCATCGGTGGACGTGGCCGAGACCGCGCCCTGGGCCAGATTGGTCAGCTTGCTGCCGCCGGTGACGCCGCCATCGGTGCTGGCCGGGCCGGCCAAGGTCGCCTTGCTGAAGTCGACTTCGCCCGGATCGATCTGGCCGTTGCCGTTGCTGTCGGTCCAGTCGTACTTCACCGAACGCTGTTCGGCCTGGGTGGCGCTGGTCGAGACGGCCTTGAGCTGAGCGACGTTGACCGCATCGGTGTCGTCCGCGCCGGCGGCGACGCCGGTGACGCGGCGGTTGCCGACGTTGACCTCGCCGGTGGCGGTGCCGCCGACCAGGTACGCCGCGTTGCCGAGCGTGCTGCCGTTGGCGACCGAACCCGCACCCAAAGCAACGCTGCCGGCATGGCTGGCCTGCGCATTGCGGCCGATGGCGACCGCATCCGCCGCCGAGCTAACCGCGTTGTAACCGACCGCGGTGGAACCGGCGACCTGCGCGTGCGCATCGTCCTGAGCCAGGCCGGTGTCGTTGGTGCGGGCATAACGGGTACCGCTGCCGTTCTGCTGCACGTACACCGGATCGGTCGGGCCGACCTGGTTCTGCAGGTTGGTGATGGCGCCTTCGTTGTTGGTGACGCGGTTGTCGAGGTTGGTGATATCGCCCTCGGCCGTGGTCAGACGGGTATCCAGACCGGCGACGTTCTGGTTGGTCTGGAACAACTGCGAACCGTTGACCGCATCGGTACTCGCCGCGCTCAGGTCGGCCGCGGTCACGCCGGTGATCTTGCCGGCGCCGCCGTCGTTGACCGTCACGTTGCCGAACTTCGGCGACTCGGCCAGTTGCACGTTGATCGCGCCGGTGGTCGGATCGGTCACCGTCTTCAGGTTAGCGCCCGAATACGTACCGGCCGTGGCCGCATCGCCGCGGATCGAAAGCGTCTGGCCCAGGTCGCGGTGCACATCGCCGGCGGCATTGTCGTTGCCGGTGAAGTTCATGCCCAGGGTCGTGGAACCGCCGGAGACCGCATCGAGCTGGCTCTTGTTGACCGCATCGGTAGCCGCGACGCCAGCGGCGACGTTGCTCACGATTTGGTTGCCGGCATTGATGCCGGCCGAGGTCACGCTCGGACCACCGGTGATGGTCAGACCGGTGTTGTCCAGACGTGTATTGCCCGCAACCACGCTGTTGACGGTGATGTCGTCGGCCAGATCGAAGTTGACGTTATCATCCGCACCGGTCTTGCTGACGATGATGTTGCCGTCGGTGTTCTTGAAGTCCACCGCCTCGCCCGGCGCCACGTTGGTGCTGTTGGCGCCTTGCGCGGTGATGTTGAAGCCGGCGTTGGCGGTCGAACCGACCGCATCGAGCTGGCTCTTGTTGACCGCATCGGTAGCGGCGACGCCGGCGGCGACATTGCTGACGACTTGGTTGCCCGCGTTGATGCCGGCCGAAGTGACACTCGGGCCGCCGGTGATGGTCAGACCGGTGTTGTCGAGACGGGTATTGCCAGCAACGACGCTGTTGACGGTGATGTCGTCGGCCAGATCGAAGTTGACGTTGTCGTCCGCACCGGTCTTGCTGACGACGATGTTGCCGTCGCCGTTCTTGAAGTCCACCGCTTCGC